>JACRAO010000014.1 GCA_016213345.1 Bdellovibrio sp.
ATGAAAGCGAATTCCTCCTTTGCCTGGTCCCAGAGTCATATTGTGCTGTACGCGGTATCCCTCGAAAACACGGATAATACCGTCATCTAAACGAATAGGAACACTAACAATTAGTGCACGTTTTGGAACTTTTAGTCTTTCGGCAATATTGGGATCTAGTTTCATCGTATTAGCTGCTTCTCGTAGCTCGGTTACAGCGTTACGATAGAGTTCACTGGATTCCCAAAGTTCTGATGTTAATGAACGGGCTGTTGAGTCAAGCATGAGCGATTCTCCTTATAGTTCTTCTTATAAAGGATAATATAATTGAAAAATAAAAGCGCTTTTATTAGACTTTACTGATAAAAATGTGGAGATGCAAGTATGAAAAATAAAATCAAAGTAGCTATTTTGTATGGTGGTAGATCAGGAGAACATGAAATTTCGCTTCAATCTGCTGCTAGTGTGATCAGAAACTTGGATCAAACTCGATTCGAAGTTATTCCTGTTTCCATAGATAAACAAGGAAAATGGTGCTACCAGGATTATTCGCTTCTCACTAGCTCGACAAAGGCCCTCCCGGTATTCAAAAATGCTCCAGAGATTTTTATTCCACAGCGTCCACTTGAGTCAGAAAAAAATTTACTGACTGTAAATGGTCAAAAAGAAACAAGAATTGACATTGTGTTTCCTGTTTTGCATGGACCTTTGGGTGAAGATGGCACAGTTCAGGGTTTTTTAGAATTAGCTGAAATTCCATATGTAGGAGCCGGTGTTTTGGCATCAGCTTTAGGTATGGATAAGGAAAAAGCAAAAATTTTAGCTAAAGATGCAGATATTCCTATTGTGCCATATGTGACGTTGAGACAAGCTTTGTGGGAAAAGGAAAAAATTTCGTGTATAAAAAAAATTAAAAAAGACTTGCAGTATCCTGTTTTTGTTAAGCCAGCCAATATGGGATCCAGTGTGGGAGTGCACAGGGTCAGAGACGAAAAAAATTTAGAACCAGCCTTAATAGATGCCTTTCGGTACGATAAAAAAATATTGGTCGAAAAAGCAGTAAGCGCACGTGAAATCGAAGTTTCCATTTTAGAGAATACAGATCCCAATCAATTGCCGTTAGCTAGTGTCCCTGGTGAAGTTATTTCTCACCACGAATTTTATTCGTACGAAGCAAAGTATATGGATGAAAAAGGTGCGGAACTAATAATTCCCGCACATTTGACTGCACAGCAAATCAAAAGGGCCCAAGAAATAGCAAGTGGAGTTTTTATAGCGCTAGATTGTGAGGGTATGGGGAGAGTGGATTTATTTTTAGAAAAAGAGAGTGGAAGTTTTTATTTTAGTGAAATTAATACAATCCCCGGATTTACAACGATTAGTATGTATCCAAAACTATGGGAGGCAAGTGGCATTTCTTATAAGGAGTTACTGACTAGACTTATCGAATTGGCCTTAGCCAGGCATGAGAGAAAAAAAACGCTGTGTAGGGAGTATAAGCCCTAAGTAGATTATTGACAAGCTAGCGTAGATGTGACACACCTGCTACCTAGAAAACAAAAGGGGGTTCAAATGAGTATGAAAAAAATAATGCTAGTTTTAAGTGTTTTATTGATGTCTGCTTCAGTGTCTGGATATTCTGAAGAGATCAAAGAAGAGGTTTTGGGACATGTAGTTGCGGTAAAGCGTTCATTTGGTTTTGCAAGTTATGAAGCATGTCAGAAAGTATTTAAGCCATTCTCTAGTTCAGGTTTTGGTTGTGATGTAAACTTGCCTGATCCATCTAAATTTGTTCATAATGTATTAAGATGGACATACCGTGAAGCTACTATAGATATTTGCAAGGTTACACTAGGTAGTTCCAGCCGAGGCTACACGATTTCAGTTTCTCCTACTAATTATAGTTCAAAGGTGCTGGCACAATTTACACAGACTTTTTCATTGGAGTGCGTAAAAAACGCACTTCTCACCACGGATATGGGTACTACTGAAATCACCTCAGTTGTGCTTGATGTGAAATAAGAATCTATTAAGCTGCCTGGGCTTCGATGATTTCTATGTACCCACACTCTTTTTGTGGGCAGCGATGAATGAGTCCTTGTTTTTTAGTTAATTTCTCTGTGAGAATTGGAAACTGACACTGAGGACAGCTCTTTAACACTGGTTTGTCCCATAGCGCAAACTTGCAATCCGGGTAACGATTGCAACTATAAAAAATCTTTCGAAAACGAGATTGCCTTTGTGCGAGTTCTCCAACCTTACAAGTAGGGCAGGCAATCCCCAAAGTCATTGGAGCGGTAGATTTGCAGTTAGGATAGTCACTGCATGCTAAAAACTTACCAAATTTTCCGCTTTTTACTACCATTGGATTTCCACATTTTGTGCATTTTTTATCGGTATATTCCTTAGGAATAATTTTGATTTCTCCTACTTCATCTTTTTTGAAGTCTTGCGTGTTATTGCATTCGGGGTATTGTGGGCAAGCCAAAAAGGAACCAAGTTTTCCCCACTTGATAACCATTTTATTGCCGCACTTTTCACAATCAATTTTTGTTTTAATCTCTTGGACCTTTAGATTTTTCATTTGAATTTTAGCTTTTTCTAAAGTTTTTTCAAAAGGAGTCCAAAAGCGGGTTAAAGTCTTTTTCCAGTCCATCTCTCCTTCTGCAATGGCATCAAGTTCGTTTTCCATCTCGGCCGTAAACTCAGCATTCAAAATATCTGGAAAAGATATTTGTAAGAGATCATTAACCACCTCGCCTAGTTCTGTTGGATAATAACGGTTTTCACGTTTTTCGACATATTCACGATCTTGAATATTAGAAAGAATTGCAGCATAAGTCGAAGGTCGGCCAATCCCTTTCTCTTCGAGTTCACGAATGAGAGAAGCATCAGAATAATGTGGAGGAGGTTCTGTAAAATGTTGAGATGGCGTAATTTTTTTTGCTTCGACGGTATCACCCGCTTGTAAAAATGGAAGTGTTAATATTTTATCTTGGTCGCTATTTAGTTTTTCATCTTCGAGGCTTTCTATATAAACTACTGTAAAACCAGGAAATTTCATCACAGAACCAGCAGCCCGAAAAACAACAGCAATATTTTCGCTATTTCTTGTTTCTACATCTATTATGGTTTGATCATAAATAGCCGGGCTCATCTGTGAAGCTATAAAACGGTTCCAAATTAATTGATATAGTCTGAATAAATCTTTTTCTAAAAAATTTTCAATTTTATCTGGTGCAAACTCTAAAGAGGCTGGGCGAATAGCTTCGTGTGCATCTTGTGCACCTTTCTTGGTTTTATAGATTATGGCTTCTTCTGGTAAATATTCGTTTCCGTAATTGTTTTTAATAAAATCTCGAACATTCTGTAATGCGCTAGGTTCGATACGGACAGAGTCTGTTCGCATATAAGTAATTAAGCCTTGCGTTCCAAAATCGCCAAGGTCAATACCTTCATAAAGTACCTGCGCTAGTGTCATTGTTTTTTTTGCACTAAAGCCAAGTTTTCGAGCGGCTTCTTGTTGAAGCCTGCTTGTAATAAAAGGTGGTGTCGGTCTTCTTAGTCTTTCTTTTTGCTCAACGCTCTTTATTTTCCATGTGGAGCTTTTGATTGAGGCTAAAAATTTTTCAACTTGGGCTTGATCTTTTAGCTCAGGATCTTTTTCGTTAATTTTAAAACATTTTGTTTCTATTTCATTATTGTCTTTCCTGAAGAGACCTTCGATCTCCCAGTACTCTTCTGGTATGAAACTTTTAATTTCCCTTTCTCTTTCTACGACAAATTTAACAGCCACAGATTGCACTCTGCCAGCGGATAAGCCTCTCCTTACCTTATCCCAAAGTAGAGGACTGATTTTATAGCCTACTAGTCTGTCTAAAATACGTCTAGCTTGTTGGGCGTGATATTTTTGTTGATCAAGTTCTTTGGGATTTCTGATAGCCTCTAAGACATTGGGTTTAGTGATAGCGTTGATCAAAACCCGGTGGATTTTTTTTCCTTTACCTTTTAGTTCTTCGCTAATATGCCAGGCGATGGCTTCGCCTTCACGGTCCGGGTCGGTGGCTAGGTATAGATCTTTTGTGATTTGAGCTGCTTTTTGTAATTCGTTTATTATTTTTACCTTTGAAGGTATAATTTGATAATCGACCTTAAAGCCCTTTTTGACATCTACCCCTAATTTTGATTTTGGGAGGTCTTTGATATGCCCCACACTGGCTTTGACGGTGTACTCCCTACCCAAATATTTTTGGATTGTTTTTGCCTTAGATGGTGATTCAACAATGATTAGTCCTTTTTTTAGCATCATAAAGTTATTATAGCACTATTCTTCAAGAGGAAACCTCGATCGTCAATTAAAAACTGTTTATTTACTAGATTTTTTAAATTTGTAAAGAACTTATTAGTGTTCCATTCGTTTAATAGTGCCCAATTTAGCAAATCCTCTACTTGTACACCACCAAAGTCAGCAATAAGCTGATGCGCTTTTTCAAGCACTTTTTTTTCATCTTTTGTGAGTGTTGTTAAAGAAAAAACTTGTTTTTTGGGTAAACTCAAAACCTCAAGCCATGTTGAGCCTAGGCTATGAATTCCCCAAAAAGGCAGTGCGCAATTATTATCTAAAAGATTTTGATTTCCTCTGAGATAATCATCGTTAGGATAGCAAGGGGTTGCGTAACAGTTCCGGTCAAACTCTCGTGCCCAAGCTGCGGTATTAAGTGCCCCTGATTTTTGAGGTGCTTCGACTATCCAAGTTGCTTTTGCAAGTCCAGCAATCAGACGGTTTCTTTCTAAAAATAAATACCGTTTTATTTTTATTCCCAAAGGATATTCTGATAGTATTAGTCCATCATGTGATAAAATTTTGTCTTTGAGATCCTTGTGTTCGTCCGGATAACAGACATCCAGTCCGGAAGCCATAACGGCTATTGTGGATAATTCTGTTTCAAGGGCAGCTATATGTGCACAGCCGTCAATACCTTTGGCAAAACCCGAAATAATGATCAAATCGGATCCTCTGAGTTCAAGTACTGATTTTTTGACGATTTCTAAGGACTTTCGTGTGGGGTGTCGTGTACCTACAATTGCAAGGCCGCACTCTGGTAGTCTATCTAAAAGTTTTAAAGCCTTTTTAGATCCTTGCACATATAAGACATTGGGCGAGAAATCTACTTTCCAAAATTTATTAATTTGTTTTTTAGATAAAGTAATAGATATTATTGTCATGTCTTAATTCTAGAGCAAGTTTTATGCCATATTATTCTGCTGGTGGTGGAGGCTCTGGAGGAGGCAAAGATTCATCATCTAAAGACTGCGCATCATTAGCAGGAGGCTCTGGCGATTTCTTTTCTTCCTCTTTTGTGGGCTCTTCTGTTTTTGTAGTTTCTTCAGGCTCTTCTAAAGATTGTGTGTCATCGGGGGGTGGCTCTGCAGTTGGTGGAGCAGGTGGGATTGGCTCTTGTTTAAGAGTGTCTTCTGGAGGATTGTTTTTCCATTTTTCAAGTTGTTTTAATTCTCTTTTTTCTTTATCGCTAAGCTCGTTCCCGTCGTCTAAATTATCGAGATCGTCAATATCTTGAGTAGCCGGAGCAGGAATAGCGCCGGTACCTAGCGCTTTTTCTAATATACCTTTATTTTTTAAGATGTCTGAAACATCTGTCAAAAGAATTAAAGGAGCGTCTTGATAAATTGGATTTATGCTTTTAATCACAAGTCCCGCTGAATATTCTTCAGATACATAAACTACCAATATATCAGCATTGATAATAAAATTTTCATTTGTAATAAAGTTTAATGTCAAAGGATCGCGATGCTGATAAGACCTAAAAACCATGCCTTGTTTAATGCCATCTGTTGATCCCCGATCAATAAAAACTTGTTTGTGTTGAGCTGCGACAGTAGTCATAAGATCCTTATCTAATATGAGCGCGGCTTCTAATGTCTCGGGAGCAGGAATTGGAGTAATGTTTTTAGCTTTTGGCGGTAGTGGAATTATAAAATTATTTCTTTTTATAGGGGAGTATCCGTTTAAAAGTTTGCCAATATATAAATCGTCTTGAAATCCTGCAATCTCTACTTTAGCTAAAATATGGTAGGAGTAGCCTTTTCTGTCTGATTGTTTTGTTGATAAGGTAGTTGGTTTTTCCGTTATTGCATAGACTTCGCCTTTGTTTAATTTTTTATCGCTTTCAATGAACACAGTATCTGTTAAACCTAAAAAAGCCGCCGGAGTTGTAGCAGCAATGATTGTGCCTAAACTCTCTATGGTCTCATGCGATGGAATAGCTAGGAGTTCAAAACCAGTGTGAACCTGAAAACTAATTTTATTTCTTCGATCAAACCCGTCTGCGTCAACGTACTGTGAAAGTTGTGCAGGAACTACTTCCCAATTTTGTTGTGGCAAAATTTTCCATTCAGTAGATGTACCATGACTGAGTTGGACAATGTTTTCTGCTGTTTGGTTTTCCAATTGTGCAGTTTTGTTATCAAGAGTCTGGGCTTCTTTGAGTGCAACTTGTGGCAGTGAAACCCCGGATCCTAAAGTAAATGCAATGAGATTTTTAGGGTTAATTCTGTGAGGGTTTGTAATTAATTTGTTATTAAGTGCCCAAATTTTTGGCCAATACCTTGGATCTCCAAAGAGTTTTTTTGAAATATCCCATAATGTGTCGCCTTTTAATATTTCGTAATTATAGCTAATTTTATCCGAAGCAATAGTTTTCCATTCTTCATTTGAGATAGCTTTTAAGAAATGCGCAATTTTTTTAGTTTCTTCTTCTGGTACGGGAGGTTTTGAGGCTAGTGCTGTGATAGAAATAAATAAGATGAAAAAAGGGATTATTTTCATAATGATTTTTCTTCTTTCTCTAGAACGGGAACCGTAGGTGGAGGGTTATCCAGTGGAATAGGAGTTTGTGGCTCTTCTGTTTTTGATTCTTTAATTGGCTCATGTTTGATGGTTTCTGGTGGTATTGCAGCAGCAGGAGATGTTGGAAATAGCGTAAAGAGCAGGTGTTTGTATCTTGTTGCATTTTCAGTGTGATTTTGTTTTTCTTCTAACAGCGCTACTTGTCTTAAGGTTTCAGAAATACTAGAACTTGTATTATAGAGTTTGATGACTTTTAAGTATTCTTGTAAAGCTAGTTGATAGTCATTTTTTTGAAAATAGCAATCACCGATATAAAACTGTGCATCACCAGCTAAGATATGGTCTGGATTTTTTTCTATAAAAGATGAGAAAGCTAAAATGGCTTCAGAATATTTTTTAGCACGATATAACAAAATAGCTTCTCTATAATTTTGTAATGTTGCATTTTGTACAAAACCTGATTCTGGATCTTGTGTGGATTCTTTTAGTTCAGGACTTGCTCCGTGATTTTGTGTAGGTTCTTCAGTTATTGTTACTGTTTTTATTTTTTGAGAGACATCTTGTGGGGTTATTTTTGCTAATTTTAATTCTAAGTCATCAATTTTCTTTGTGAGGATTTCGATGGTTTTTTGCAGCTCTTGCGTTTTTGGGGATTCTGTTGTTTGCTTGTGCGCGCAGCTTGCCATGCAAAATAGGAACATAAAACACAGAAACCGACTGTTTTTATTAAGTAACTTCCATTTATTGTTTTTAAAATAGTAGCACATGCTATTAGGATAGCAGTGTATTAATCTGGAGAGCAAGATGGTAGCTAGTGAAGATGTGATCTTGAAACGTATACGGGTGTCAAAAAAAGACTCCGCCTTTGTTTATGCCGTATTAGAATCACATGAGGGGATTTGTAGCTATTCGACACTTGATTTCAATTTACAGGATAATTTTCGTGATTTAGAGCTTGCAATACCTATATCTATGGAATCAGAATGTCGCGAGGTATTAAAACAGTTGGGAGAATTTATTTATGACATCTAGCTTGGCTAAGGAACTCGAAAGGTTTCATCTTAAACAAGAAGAAATAGAGATCGCATTGTGCGAGGCATTAAAAAATGGTGGTACTCTGTCAGAATTATTTTTTGAGGATGTAGCGTCCACTCAGGTGTTTTTAGAAAATGCCGCAGTGGATCGAGTGATGGATGGAGTTGATTGTGGAGTTGGGTTGAGACTTGTTGCGCAGAATCATACTTATTATGGGTACACAACAAAGCTTAGTGGCAAATCCCTTTTAGAATTAGCTCAAACCGTATCGCAGGCAGTTTTAAACAATAAGAATTTGCAGACTCAGAAAAAAATTTCTTGGCAACCATGCAAACAAAATAATACAGAAATTTTAAATTATGCAATTAAGACATCTCCAAGAGATTGGTCTATTGAACAGAAAGTAAAGATTTTACAAAGAGCAGACACAGCGGTTTGGCAGGAACTCAAAGAAACTACACATGTGACATGTGTTTGGGGTGATTTACAAAGAAAAATTTTAGTTATTAATAGTGATGGAGTTTTTGCTCCTTGTGAAAAGACGTATCTACAAGTTTATGTGCAAGTAGTTGGCAAAAAAGATGACAGGGTCGAGTCTGCTCATCAAATCAAGGGCGGTTTTATAGGAGTCGAATTTTTTGAAGCCACACCCCCCGAAGCTATAGGTAAGGAGGCTGCAAGAAGAGTGGGGGTGTTATTGAAGTCCAAACCTGCCCCATCAGGAACAATGCCGGTTGTTTTATCTTCAGAAGCCGGAGGTACTATGATCCACGAAGCTGTAGGTCATGGCTTAGAGGCAGATTTGGCTTGCAATGGTCTTTCTGTGTATCAAAACAAACTAGGACAGCCCGTGGCCTCTTCTCTTGTCACTGTTATTGATGATGGAACAATACCTAAATTTCGTGGCAGTTTTTCTTACGATGATGAAGCTTGTCCATCTCAAAAAAACATTCTTATTGAGAATGGTATTCTCAAGTCTTATATGGTGGATCGCTTATCGGCATTTAAATTTGATCTCATGGCAACAGGAAATGGGCGTAGAGAGTCATTTAGACATAAACCAATTGTGCGTATGACTAATACTTATATTGCACCTGGACCTGATGACCCCATAAAAATACTAGAAAATACAAAATGGGGTATTTTTGTAAAAGCAATGGGTGGAGGGCAGGTCAATACAGTTACAGGAGATTTTATTTTTGCGGTAATTGAGGCTTATTTAATTCGTGACGGAAAACTTGGTGAGCCAATTAGAGGAGCTACTTTAGTTGGTAACGGTCCAAAGGTTTTATCCATGATTGATCGGGTGGGGAGTGATTTAGAGTTTGTAGTTGGTACCTGTGGAAAAGACGGACAGGGAGCACCAGTAACTTCAGGACAGCCGACGCTGCGAATTCCAGAACTTACAGTAGGCGGAGAGGTGCCGATACAAGAGTATTGGAAATGGTAGTTTCAGTCTTCAAAAAGACTGGTGCGTTTTCCTTCTTCTATAAGAAATTTACCTCCTTCTGGAAAATGCCAAAGCTTTCCCCCTAAGATCGTTGCAAAAATCAATGATATTAATATAAAATATGCCAGCCTCATAAGAAACCTTCTAACCCTATTTCTAAGAAACTTAGATATAATCCTGTAGCTAAAAGACCAAACAGAGATGGAGCTACACAAAAAAATAGTGGTTTCAAAGCTTGTACTGGCAGTATAGCCAGTTCTTTTTGGATATTGGCTCTCAAATCATCTCTGAAAGAAATAAGTAAAGTTTCTATTTGTTCTAAACATGGACGGCCTTCGACTATATTTTGGCTCAGAATTTTTCTGGCTTGATCCCCTAGGTTTAAAATATAAGCACGTGCGCTATCACTTCTTTTATAATTATGTGGAGGATCCCATATTGAAAATCCCCATTTTTCAGATAGCTCTGGTGATTCTTGATACAATTTCTCACAGCTTTTGGTCCATGCTAAGTCCACGGGGATACCAGTGCGCACGAATGCTAAAAACCGCTCTAGAGCACACTGTGAACTCAAAATCCATGCTCTTTCAGATCCTCTAAGACCGCCCCATCTGGCTCGTTCAGATATTTTCATAAGCCAAATCGCTGCACATAACGACAGAGCTACAGAAAAACCACAAACACAGATCCAAAGCCCATAATGAATTTTTATTGCAGGTAAAAGCAAATATAGGGAAACCCCAAAAAGAGGAACTAAAGCAGCACACACAACAGACTGTGCTAGAGCCTGAACTGATTTTGCACGTGCTTCTTTTAAAAATTCGCTATGTTCTTGAGCTAGTTTCCTAATTCTTTTTATAGTGGGGAGCAAAGCGCCTCCCTGTGCTCTAAGTTCTTTGAGGCTTTCAAAAGCTAGTACTCCCCAAGGGGGTTTGAGCGTCTGAAGTTTGGACCATTGATCTTGATTTAGGACTAAACCTGATTCTAGTGTTTCTTGAAATTCAAAAAGGACATTTTGTATTTTTTTGAGTTCTTTGAGTTCCTGTTGCGTACTTAAGCGGTAAGAGAACACATAAAACTCGTCTAATACAAAATAAAAACCAAATATGAAGAAAATAAATCCAAAAGCCCACAATAGCATAGGTCCAAGTTAAGCAAGGTTTATGCCAACTTAAATCAACATTGCAACGTACGGATTTTTTTGGCGGCTGACACACTCATATGCTGCTGTAAAAGGTGCATAAAACCTTGCTTCTGGTTTTCCATTTCGAAATACCACTAAAATCATTTCTGCTAATTTAGAATTTGCGCAATATAAAAAAGACCCATCCGTATCTTCATAAGTAATACCGGCAAAACTTTTTAATTCAGCCTTGATTTGTCCCTTAAATATTAGATTATTACCTTCGAGATCACGATGTTCGGTCTCAAAGCTCCATTCAGTAAAGTTTAACGTACTCTTAGAGCGGATTGCGCTCCACAGTGTGTTTGCTGGAAATTCATTTTCACGATACAAAAAATAAAAAGTAGAAAGCTTTGGTGACGGAATCGCAAATGGCAGCTTTGCACGCGCCGAGAGTCCCTCAAAAACCACTGGTGCTCGATTTCCATGGTCATCTAAAAAATAATTGCAGTGAGCCCACACCCAAGAGTGTCCATTTTTAGTACCAGCTAAGTGCCCTTGCATGCCTGGAGCATTTTCAAAACGATGTTTTTCTCCCTGTAAAATCAAATCACCCGAGAACGAAAGATTTTCGTAAACCGTAAGAGCTGTATTTTTTACCAGTTTGCTCTTTGAGAGACTTGACGGAACTAAATCGAATTGATTAGTAGTCAGAGGCTTCATGTCCAGATCCCACTCTAAGCTCTGTCCTTTTGCCTGAATTTGTCCTTTCGTATGAAAAGAAGTCAAAAAACTATTTCCTATTATTATTTTTATTAAATTTTCGTTTTGAATACTCGAAAACTCAGAAATAGGAAAAGTTTGTTTAAGGGCAGTTTTCTGAATTTCACCTGTTTCTTCTTTTTTTTGAAAAAAAATAGCCCAAGTTTCTGCAATTTTTTTATATCCACTTTTTGTTAAAAGTAGTGTAAATCTTAACCAAAGAGCTTTTTGCGTTTTAGGATCGTTTAATTTTAAATACCATACTTCCTGATAAGATTTTACAAGACCGTCTTTGAGCTTTAACCAATAAGACTGATTGGTAATTGTAGTTTCACTCATGCTCATATTTTTAATGACCTAAAATTTCTCAGTAAAAACCATACCAGCAGCAACGCAATCAGAGCATCTGTAATTATCCCAACTAAATAACCAAAATAATGGTGATGTTCTCCAAAGAAAAAATAAAAATAACAAGCAGTAGAAACTGTTTTTGATAATAAATGTACAAGAGAGTAGCCTTTGATTTTTGGTGATTCTGCAGCTAAAAAACTTAGAGCCGAAAGCATCGAGAGCATGGAAATTGATAAAACAAGCCAAAATTTATCAATAAGTTCTGGCAAAGGTTCTGTCCATTTTAAAAATTTAGGTCCAGCATTGATGATATAAATAAACTCATTTGGGAAAAATAAGAAAAACAGAGCTAAACAGGCGTATAGAACACCCATTACTCTTAGAAAGAAGGTATAACGTCGCATTGAAACTGGTGAAGCAGGTTTGTCTGAACTTGTGTTCATATAAAAGAGATGACAAAAGATTGTGCTTAGGTCAAGGTTATTTTTTACAACGGCCTTAGCAATATTGTTTCTCCTTCTCGGCCATCAGTTCTGCAAATTTCAGATATTTTGCGTGTTCCATTTTTATTTTCTAACTGCACCAGCCATTGAATCCCAAAAGCCAATAGTTCCCTAATGGCTGCAAGTGGAATATTTGCAGAGTTTGAAAGCAGACATAAAAGCTCTATTCTTTTAAGCGCCTCTCTCGGGGAGTTAGAGTGCAAAGTTGTCATAGAACCACAATGCCCAGTGTTTAATGCCTGGAGTAACTCTAAAATTTCTGGACCACGGCACTCGCCTAAGATTATGCGATCAGGACGCATTCGGAGAGCTTGTTTCAGTAAAATTCTCAGTGTTACTTCACCACAACCATCCGCATTAGGGGGACGACTCACAAGACTAATAAAATGCGGATGGTCTGGTGCAAGTTCTTGTGTGTCTTCCAGTGCTAAAATTCTCTCATGTGATGGAACCTCAGAGAGCAAGTCATTGGCTAAAGTGGTTTTTCCGCTTCCCGTAGCCCCAGAGATAATAATCGAGTCTCCTTTCTTGATTGCTTCGACTAATTTTGGATAATGAGAAGAATTTGTCCATCTGGATTTAGCTCGCACTGGCTTTGGCAGTTTTCTCAAAGACACTAAAATTCCTTTTTTCGAAATAGGAGGAAATGTGACATGCATTCTGAAACCACTAGGAATACTTGCGTCAATAAAAGGATGTTTTGCGTCCCATGTCCTTCCGGCAAGTCCTATTTGATGAATGACCCAGGTTTTCATTTCTTCTTCTTGCCATTTCAAATTTTCTGCAATCACTAGAGGTTCTAGCTTTTTTCCACAATCAATATATATTTCATTTTCGCCATTTAATAATATATCCGTGATTTCAGGTCTTGCCATACACTCTGTTAGCCATTCTGGTGTGTTCATTGCAATGCGTTCCATGGAAAATCAGGATCGCTTTTCAACGCTCGTTCTTCGCTTGGAGAAATCCAGTTTCGTGGGATAGGGACTGGACCGAGCGGGAAAAGTTTTTCGAAACGTTTTAATGGTGGTCTTGGAGGAGAAGTCACTGGATACAAAACAGCTACTAGTTCTGATCTTTCGTTTAAATAATCCTCTGAACCAAAAAGTGAGCCCAAAATCGGGAGATTTCTTAACCATGGGATTCCCTGGGCTTGTTCTCTGGTGTCTTGTTGTAAAAGTCCTGAGAGCATTAAGGGTTCATAAAATTCAGCGTCTACTTGAGTCTTCATTTTATTTGTTTGTATTTTTGGAAGCTCGTCATTTGTTAAATTAGGATCTATGTGGCTGACTTCAGTCAGAATCTCTAGTCTGACTTTTTTACCTGCAGCGTGTGTGACTTTTAGTTGTAGTGTAAGACCATATTTTTTCCAAGTAATGTTTGATGTGTATCGTGTTTTTATACGAATTGGCAATTCACCTCCTGCAAAAAGTTCGGCTTCTCCTGGAACTCTTACGGCTAACTCAGGACGGGAAAGGATTTTGACTGAACCATTGCCTTCTAGGGTTTGTAAAGTCAAGTCAAACTTGAGTGCATCTTTGATTGACCATGGGGTTACTTGAAAGGCCTGTGGCACATGGCTTGGCCAGCTTAAACCAAGTGTATGAAAATTTTTTTTCTTAAGTTCTAATAAGAAGACTCTAAAAAAAACTGTTGGCGAATTATCAGGTAGTGATTCTAGCTCTAACTCAACAAGAGGAAAAATTTTTTTTAAATTTCTTTCAGCACTCAATTTTTCATTAATATTTGGTATAAAACCTTTGATAAAAAGTACACCGCCTTTTTGCTCGACTTGTATTTTATCTTGGTAACCAGCATTTTTTAGCCATCCCTCAAGATTTGCTTTATTTGTTTCTAAAAGATCAGATGAGAGATCTGTTTCATCATGCATTTCTTTTGAAAAATTTTTTATAAGAGCTTGTATGAGGTGTAACTCTCTGTGAGAGTAAACAGTCCCACGGAGTAAAATACCAACTCCTATTCTTAAAACTTCTACTTCTTGGAGCTGGCTAAGTGCTTTTTCTAAATTCAAATTACTTTTTGAGTCACTTGGCTTTTCAACCTGGATTGATCGATGTTCGGTTCTGTGGTCCGACTTCCAGACCCAAAGATCTGTAAGTCCGGATTGCATGGCTTTAATTAAGATATAGTCTTTTTTTTGTGTATTTTGTAGTATTGTGTTTGAAATCGGTATTGCTCTTACAATGGCTGCATTACCAATGGAGAAACGTTGTAAATATGGGATTTTAAGCAATCTTTGTTCTCCCTGGATGAGTATAACTGTGCTTCTTTCTTCAAGAACTGTAGTGGGTTCTTGACTTTCTTGTTGCGGTGTCGCGTGAATGTGATTTACAAAGAGTATGCCAGATAGAATTGTAAAAATAAGTGGCCTCATGTGATATAGCTTATGCAAAAGTCAAGCCAGTTCTGCGTTGACATTTTTGCAAAGTTGAGGCTATATGGTTATCTAAAATAATGGAGGTAAGTTATGGCGTCTCGTACAGGTAGAACAAGAAACGCAAGAAAAGTGCGCAGATCAAAAAAGGGTAAAGCAAGAAAGCGAAAAGAACAAAATAGGGGAACAACTCCTAAATTTTCGATTCATTTAGATCAGGCTTAGGGGGCTCAATATGTTAGGAAGTTATCTTTTTACATCAGAGTCAGTAACCGAAGGTCATCCAGATAAAATGGCTGATCAAGTTTCAGATTCAATATTAGATGCGATTTTGAGTCAAGATCCAAAGTCTCGTGTTGCATGTGAAACCATGATTGCTACAGGAATGGTTTTAGTGGCAGGAGAAATTACCACAAATGCACGAGTTGATTATGCAGAGGTTGCACGAGAGACGATAAAGCATATTGGCTATGATGCTTCTGAAAAAGGATTTGATTATAAAACGTGCAATGTTTTAGTGGCTTTGCATAGGCAATCTCCTGATATTTCGCAGGGAGTGACACTGGGACAGGGGTTGTACAATCAGAAAGAACAGGGTGCTGGAGACCAGGGATTGATGTTTGGTTATGCCGTTAGAGAGTCTGAAGAGTATATGCCACTTAGTATAGATTTAGCTCATAAATTGGCATTAAGGCTTTCAAGGGTTAGAAAAGAAAAAATATTGCCTTGGCTGAGGCCAGATGGAAAAACACAAGTAACGGTAGAATATGAAAATGGAAAACCAAAGAGGGTAGACGCTTTGGTTGTCAGTTCTCAGCACGATGAAGAGATCACGCATAAACAAATTCAAGAAGCACTTATTGAAGAAGTTATAAAAAAAACAGTTCCTGCACACTTTTTAGATGGAAAGACAAAATATTTTGTAAACCCAACCGGAAGGTTTGTTGTTGGTGGTCCGGCGGGAGATTGTGGATTGACTGGCAGAAAAATTATAGTTGATACCTATGGTGGACATGGCGCACACGGAGGTGGAGCTTTTAGTGGAAAAGATCCTTCGAAGGTGGATCGCTCGGCTTGTTACATGGCAAGGTATATTGCAAAAAACATTGTAGCTTCGGGATTGGCGGATCGCTGTTTGGTGCAGTTGGCTTATGCGATTGGAGTGGCGGAACCAGTGAGTGTAATGATAAATCCATTTGGGACTGAAAACGTTGAGCTTAAAAAACTAGATACCGCGGTGAGAGAGATTTTTCATTTGCGTCCTGCAGGTATAATTGAATCTTTGCATTTGCTGAGGCCAATTTATGAAAAAACAGCAGCTTATGGACATTTTGGTAGAGCGGAGCCAGAATTTACTTGGGAACGAACAGATCAGTTGGGAACTTTGAGAAGTTTAAAAAAATAAAAGTAGTTAAAATTTTTATGCATATTCTTTTTGCGGCAGCACGGTTTTTTCCATTTTGGGGTTTTATGTTTGCGCTTATTTTTTTTGAGCTTGGACGTTTTTTTAGACGCAAAGATTCTAAACTGCAATATTCTTGTTTTTTAGCAGCTATAGTGTTTTTGGGGTTTGTTGGAAGTTGGTTTTATTTTCGTGGTGATATGCACTCTGATAATTGGATAAGGTTCTTTTTTAAAGTCAGCTGATTTTTCTTGACGCACAGAAGTAATTGATAAAACCTTTATATTTCAACATAAGTTGCAATGCGTTAGTTTTCCTAAAAGAATATTATTAAAAGGCAATTAGCAAGTATTTGACAGCTAGGTAAACTTTGCTTAGCCTTAAATAAGGGGAGCTTTTTAGCTCTTTGAACCTTCTTCTAATAAACTATGGAAGGGTAAAAGGGGGGAGCACTGATGCTCATGATTCGTTCTCAGTTGGTTGGGGAAAGTTCGGCTATTCAAAATATTTTTCAAACGATTGAAAAAATCTCACAAACCGAAAGTACTGTTTTAATTATTGGTGAAAGCGGCACTGGAAAGGAACTTGTTGCAAAGGCTATTCATGATAACTCTGCACGAGCTCAAAAACCTTGGGTGGTTGTAAATTGCGCAGCAATACCAAGCGAACTTTTGGAGGCCGAATTGTTTGGTCACACTAAGGGGGCATTTACGGGTGCGACGCAAAATCGGATAGGTCGCTTTGAGATGGCAAATGGAGGCACTATCCTTTTAGATGAAGTGGCAGAGATACCGTTGCATTTACAAGCCAAGCTTCTTAGGGTTTTGCAGACAAAACAATTTGAGTCTGTAGGGTCATCAAAAACAGTCGAAGTTGACGTAAGAATTATTACGGCAACTAATCGCGATCTTGAGGACGCTGTGCAAAAGAAGGAATTTAGAGAGGATCTATATTACAGGCTAAATGTGATCCCGGTAAAGGTTCCTTCACTTAGGGAAAGAAGATCAGATATTCCTATTTTAGTTAAGCATTTTGTAGAAAAGTTCAATCAGATGACGGGACGAAGTGTGGAGCCACTGAGTGGACAAATTTTAGAAGCACTAGTAGCCTATGATTGGCCTGGTAATGTAAGAGAACTAGAAAATCTGATGGAGCGTTTAGTAATTTTAAAGGGGCAGGGGACAGTTGACTTAGGAGATCTTCCGCATAGAGTATTTAAAAAATACGCAGAGGAGCGCCCTCAGGGTGAGGGTGCACTTTCGGAATGGGAATTTCCAAGGATGGTATTACCTACGCAGGGGTTGGATTTGAAATCCATAGTTGACGCCTTCGAAAATCATCTGATTGATCAAGCATTGGCTCGTACGGGTAATAATAAAAATAGAGCCAGCGAAATACTAAAAATGAATCGCACTACGCTCGTTGAAAAACTTAGAAAGCGTGGGCTCATTACACCTTTAGCTAAAAAATTATTAACACCTGAGAATGAAGGTAGTCAGGGAGAACCGATTTCACAGTAGTCACTTTTGCTGTGATTCTTCTTTATCTTTAATCGTTTTTCTTACTAGATTTCTAACTACCCGATTTCTATTGGCTCCACCTAGCAAGGTTTTCATATCATAATATAATCCAGGGTCATTAACTAAGGCGCCTAGAGTTCCTGTGCCATTATTGATTTTATCTAAAATTGCATTTAAATTTTTAAAAGTATTTTTTAGTTGAACATGCTCCATTTCTTGTGCAATTTTTTGACTTGCTGAACCTAGGTTTTTAGACGTCAACGCTAGTTGACTGACGATAATTTCACCTCGATTTCCTGTTTCAAATGTTTTTAGCAATTTCTCCAAGCTCAAAGCAATGGCGTTAAGTGAAATCAAAAGCTGATCACCCTTAGAAAAAAACTGGGATAACCCAAGTGTTGCTTGCGTTGTAATCTCAGATAGAGGTGGCAATACGGGCACTTCTTGTGATCCTGGTTTGATAGAAATATATTTGTCTCCAAGAACTCCCTGAGTTAATATTTCCGCAACAGAATCCTTGCGTATCCAATCGGCATACTTTTTTTCAATTAGTATATCTATTTTTATATCTTTTTTATTTGTATCAAAATCTACTTTGTCAATTAAACCAACTCTCAAACCGCCTAAGACTACTTTACTACCTGTGACAAGGCCTTCTATAGAAGGATAATGAATGTAGTACTTGTTTTGACTTGTAAAGAAACTATCCACCCCTCCTAAAAGCACAACAGCAAGCATGATAAGACAAGTCCCTAGGATTATAAAAATTCCAACTTTTGTTTCCATCTCCCATTGTTTACGCATATTGAGTTTCCTCTTCGATTCCTCGAATAAAAGATTGAACGAGCGGGTCTTTTAATTGTTTAATTTTTTCTACTTTATCAATTACATAAATCATACCATGATACAAAATTGCAATGCGATCAGAAATTTCGAATGCGCTTGGGATGTCATGAGTTACAAAAATGCCTGTGATTTTTTTTGATTTTAATTTCTTAATGTTTTCTAAAAACCGTCGAGTATTAATTGGATCTAACCCGGCTGTTGGTTCATCAAATAAAATAATTTTTGGTTCTATAATAATTGCCCGGGCAAGTCCCGCACGTTTTTGCATTCCTCCAGATAGCTCGGCAGGCAATAAGTGATTTGAACCTTTCATGTCAATTAGTTCAAGCATGGTGTTTACTCTTTGATGAATTTCTTCTGAATTCAATTGTGTGTGTTCAATAAGAGGATAAGAGAGGTTTTCTTCGACCGTAAGCGAATCAAAAAGAGCTCCATTCTGAAAAACAAAAGCAATTTTTGTCCGTATGGGAATAAGTTCCCTTTCGGATAGTTTGGTCAGGTCTTTATCTTCAAACGTGATTTCTCCACTATCTGGTTTTTCGAGGCCAATAATAGATCTCAGGATCACACTTTTCCCACTTCCTGAAACTCCAAAGAGACCTAAAATTTCACCGTCTAGTAGCTGAAAGCTTACACCCTGATGAACTATTTTTATCCCAAATGATTTATGAAGATTTTTAACATCAAGAATTATTTTCTGATCTTTATTCGTATGCATTGTATTCCTAATATTTTGGATACACAGTTAAAATAAAAAGTTTAGTTAAGAAAAAATCACTTACCATAATAAAAATACTTGAAGTCACGACAACCCAAGTGGTTGTATTGCCTACTCCTTGAGTACCTCCTTCTGTGTTTAAACCTTTCCAGCAAGCTGACATCGAAATAAAAAAAGCAAAAACGATAGTTTTTGCCATGCCTGTTAAGAGATCTGTCATTCTTAATGTCTCTAGAGATTTTGTTAAAAAATATTCCCAATTGATATTGAGATCTTTGAGAGAAACAAGCAAGGCTCCTAAAAGACCAATGTAATCAGCAAATAATGTCAATATTGGAAGTGCGATAAGACTGGCTAGAAGTCTGGGGATTACAATTTTTTTTATAGGACTTGTTCCTAATGCACGGATGGCGTCTATTTGTTGGGTTACTTTCATGGAGGCTACTTCAGAGGCAATGCCTGAGCCAATTCGTCCAGCCACCAGGAGACTTGTAAATACTGGCCCCATTTCTCTTAAAATGGCTAGCGCCACAACTTTTGGAACATAGAGTTTGCCACCAAATTTAGAAAGACCATAACCAAATTGCAAAGCCATGACAGAACCTGTTGCTAGCCCTGTGACTAAAACTAAAAGAAAAGATTGCACGCCTATGTTATAAGCTTGTTCGATTACTAGTTTGAAATAAAAAGGGGGCTGAAACATTTCTTTGAATGTCCGATGGCAAAGTAACCCAAAGCCACCTGCAAAATGCATTAAACTTAATATGCGGTTTCCTAGTTGGCCTGCCAAACGTTTCAAAAAAGACTGTTTTGTGTGTTGCTCCATGACGGCGGTAATACTATCCATGCTACTTTTAAAAATAATTCAAAAAGCTTAAGTTTAATAGTTTAATTTTTAAATATTATATAAAATATAGGTAGGAAAAATTTAACCAGCATTTTGTCATAAGTCCTAAGACCTTACAGGTGCCATAATGGCCTAGCAAGTGGTGAATATTTGCCTATGGTGTAGAAATAATCTGAGTATTTTATATTAGTTATATTTAAAGAATTTATTGTTTTTATTAATGAATTTTTTTTTATTCTTTTTGCGTAAACTAGCACAGTTTATGCAAGATACTCTTAGTCGGTGTCCGTTTGATATAAGTGTGGGTGATGTAAGTGTGGGGACAAAAAAGTAAGTTTTTCGAAAGCAATTATAAAGTGTTTTAGAAAATAATGAGGTTTTCTTGTTTTCTGAAAAACAAGGAGGTTCTTTTGTTTTCTAAAAACAAGGAGGTTTTATGACGCTTTACTTTCGTATTCAACACGTTTTTTCGGTTCTTTTCTTTATTTTATTGATTGGATGTAGCAGTGCCGAACGCATTAAAACAGATGGTGTTTTAATGAAAGTCGGTAGTGAGATTAGGCTCATTACTGATCAAGAAGCAAAAACGCTTTGCAAAAATAATTTTTGCGAACCCAACTATGTATATTCTATAGATTTTGGAAAGAAAAAACCAAAACCTACACCTACTCCTACACTATCTCCTTGGCCAACTCCAAGTCCATCTCCTACTCCTTCGCCTTCTCCGTCAATCTCTCCTAGTCCATCTCCATCTCCTTCTGTTAGTCCATCACCTGGTGGTGACACAATGGATTATTCAAAAAGCAAATTAGGCTTAACAGAGGCCTGGAAAACCACCAAAGGCTCTAGGAGCATTCTCGTAGCGATAGTGGATACAGGAGTAGAATATAATCACGAAGATTTGTCTCAAAATATGTTTATCAATGAAAAAGAGAAAAATGGTACAGCCGGGGTAGATGATGACAATAATGGTTATGTTGACGATGTTTATGGCTTTGATTTTTATAACAACAAAGGCAATGGAATAGATGACAATGGTCATGGCTCTCATGTGGCCGGCATTATTGGCGCAGAGCTCAATGGACTAGGCACTGTTGGGGTTTCGCCTGAGGTGAGTATTTTGCCTGTAAAGTTTTTAGGCTCTAATGGCAGTGGTACTGCGCAAAATGCAATCAAAGCAATTCGATATGCAATAGCAATGGGTGCCAATGTAATTTCAAACTCATGGGGTGGTGGAGGCAAATCAGACTTGTTAAACGAAGCCATCCAGGATGCTATTAAACAAGGCATTTTCGTAATAGCTGCTGCAGGTAATGATAAAAGTGATAATGATCAAACGCCTACCTACCCAGCTTCGTATGCTGGAGTGGTTGCTGTAGCATCGAGTGATGAAAACGATAACCTGAGTTCTTTTTCTAATTATGGAAAAACCACAGTTTTTGTAGCAGCACCAGGAAGTAATATTTATAGTTCATATCTTAAAAACACATATAAAAAACTAAGTGGCACGTCCATGGCTACTCCTCAGGTTTCAGGGGCATTGGCTTTGGCGCTAAGTTTAAAGAAAAATCTAACACAGGCACAAATGCTTGATGTAATGTGCAATAATACAGAGAAAATTTTGCTTCAATCAGTAAAGTGTGGAAGGCTTAATGTTGCAAAATTGATTAAAGAGCTGGCGCAATAATTATAGTTGGGTTTTATGTTTGAATCAGCAGAGTTAGGAAACAAAATTGATAAGGAAATATTTCAGAAAGAAGAACCTGAAATGAGGCAATCTCTTCTTACAGCTCAATATGAAGTTCTAAAGGCTTCTAAATTTCCCATTATTATTGTCGTAGGCGGAATTGACGGTGCCGGAAAGGGAGAAACTGCAAATCTCCTTAATGAATGGATGGATCCTCGTTACATCCGCTCCCATGCTTTTGGCGAACGCTTCCTCCAAAAGGACAGATCGGGATTTTTTTTCATTCTTGGTATTCAAAGCCTATTTTAAACCGTGTGCATAACGATATCAATGAAGACGAGTTTGACCGCAGGCTAGAAGAAATCGTAGCTTTTGAAAAAATGCTGACTGATGAAGGAGCTTTGTTTTTAAAATTTTGGTTTCATCTATCAAAGAAGAAACAAAAAAATAGACTCAATGAATTAGCTGAAGATAAAAAAACTGCGTGGCGAGTTACCGAAAAAGATTGGAAGAATTTCAAAATCTATGACAAATTTAAAAAAGTAACAGAACGAGCTCTACGCGAGACAAGCCGCAACGATGCTCCCTGGATCGTGGTAGAGGGGACGGATCATTATTACAGAAGCTTAACAGTAGGGCGTGGGGTTTTAGAAGCTGTCAATGCCAGATTAGAACATCTCAAAAATCCACATAAAAAACCTGTGGTCCATGTGCCATCAAGCCCTCAAAATAGAATCAGAGTGTCCGATACCATTGACCTGGCTTCTAAGCTTGATAAGAAAAAATATCAAAAGGAACTAGAAAAATATCAGGGAAAAATCAATCTTTTACTGCGTGATCCACGTTTTACAGAGCTTTCGGCTATTGCGGTTTTTGAGGGCATGGATGCTGCGGGCAAAGGTGGGGCAATTCGTCGTGTGACAGGCGCTCTGGATGCTCGTCAGTATAAAGTTGTTCCCATAGCTGCACCGACGGAAGAAGAACGTGCTCAACCTTATCTGTGGCGTTTTTGGCGACACCTCCCCAGACGCAATCAAATCGCAATCTTTGACCGCTCTTGGTATGGTCGTGTTCTAGTAGAACGGGTAGAGGGGTTTTGTGCGGTGGCAGATTGGGTTAGGGCTTATAGCGAAATTAATGATTTTGAAGAACAAATGGCTCGTAACGGCATAGTAGTTGTAAAGTTCTGGTTGCAAATTAGCAAAGAAGAACAACTGCGTCGTTTTAAAGAACGCGAAAAAACGTCCTTTAAAAAATATAAAATTACTGCAGAAGACTGGCGGAATCGTAAAAAGATGGATCAGTACACAACCGCTATGTGCGATATGGTGGACTACACCAGTACCGAAATTGCTCCATGGACACTTATTCCAGCTGAAGACAAATATTTTGCAAGAATTGAGATCCTTAAAACACTCTGTAAACGCATTGAAAAAGCTTTTTAACTAAGGACTGCAAAATATCCAGAGATTTTATAATTACAATACTGGCATTTGCCATCTTTGATATAAGATTGCCCCAGTTCATACCAGTTCCTTTCTAATAGGAGTTTTTTGCAATTTGGACAGTACGTGCTTGAGCCAGCTGGGTCATGTACGTTGCCTGTATAAACATAATGCAGTCCATTTGCCAGAGCGATTTCTCGAGCTTTTGTGAGTGTTTCAGGTGGAGTAGGCGGGGTATCAGTCATTTTGAAGTCAGGATGAAATGCGGAAAAATGAAGCGGTATCTCAGTTCCTAAATGGTCTCTAATCCAACGGGTCATAAGATCTATTTCCTTAGTACTGTCATTAACATTTGGTATTACAAGGTTTGTGATTTCAAGCCACACTTTGGTTTTATTAACAAGATACTTAAGCGTTTCTAAAACAGGCTTTAGATGTGCCATTGAATACTGCTTGTAAAATTTTTCACTAAATCCTTTAAGATCTATATTGGCAGCGCTCATGACAGAAAAAAAATCTTCTCTGGCTAGTTCTGTAATATAACCTGCACTAACTGCTACTGTGTGTAATCCTAATTTTTTACACTCTATCGCTGTATCAATGGCATATTCCGCAAAAATCACAGGATCATTGTAAGTAAAAGCTACACTTGAGCAGCCATGTGACTTGGCATCTAAAGCAATTTGTTTTGGCAAAGCGTTTTTGGTCAGCCGATCCTGAGTGCGAGCTTTGCTTATGTTCCAGTTTTGACAAAACTTACAGCCCAAATTACACCCTGCAGTTCCAAAAGATAAAATAGTAGTGCCAGGATAAAAATGA
>JACRAO010000104.1 GCA_016213345.1 Bdellovibrio sp.
ACTCGCTCAATACCGCGAAAAAGCTGCTTTTGCACAATTTGGTAGTGATTTAGATCCAGCAACACAAAAGCAGTTAGCCAGGGGGCAAAGACTTACGGAGGTTTTAAAGCAAGATCAGTATGTTCCAATGCCGGTAGAAAGACAAATCCTGATAGTTTATGCCGGAACTCATGGATATTTAGACAAGCATCCAATTAATAAACTCAAAGCATATGAAACTCAGCTTTATGAATTTACAGAAAAGAAATATCCAGAAATTTTTAAAGACTTGGTTTCTAAGGGCAAAATAGAAGACGATCTCAATACCAAGATAGAAAATTGTTTAAAAGAATTTGAGAAAACTTTTGTAGTTTAAGAGAAAAAACACACATGCCAGGAGCTAGAGACCTAAAAAGAAGAATCCTGAGTGTCAAAAACACTCAACAGACAACTAGGGCCATGAAAATGGTTTCTGCCGCAAAGCTAAGGCGGGCACAAGATGCTATTTTGAATCAAAGGCCATATGCCAAAAGAATAGGAACTCTGGTTCATTTATTGTCTTCGCTGCCTGAGGTTACGTTAGAGTCTCCTTTGTTAAAAAAAGAAAGAATTGGACTTAGTGAATTTAAGAAAACTATGCTCTTAGTAGTTATCACATCCGATCGTGGATTGTGCGGTGGTTTTAATAGCAGCGCAATAAAAATGGCCATGAGATGGGTGCACGCTCACTCTGAGTACTATAAAAGTATTGAGCTCGCTTTTGTTGGCAAGAAGGGTTACGAGTATTTTAAAAATAAAAAATTTAAGATCGGTCCATTTTATTCGGAATTTAGTGGTAAGGTTACTTTTGCAAAAGCCAAGGGATTAGCGGACCGACTGATAGAGAAATATTTGAACGAAGATTTGGACGAAGTAAAAGTTATTTATAACGAATTTAAAAACGCTATTTTGCAAAAACCAATTGTCGAGGATTTTTTGCCAGTGCATTCTATCTCACAAACGTTTTCTGCGGGAGAGTTTGCTGTACCGGTAAGTCCAGAAAAAAAACCAGAAGAGTTGCCACTTTATTTGGTTAAGCCAAATATTGAAACTATTTTGCAG
>JACRAO010000097.1 GCA_016213345.1 Bdellovibrio sp.
CATTATGAAACCCAACAAAAGATTGTAAAATCTGAAAACCTTTCCCTGCAGGATCGGACCATGGATTTAAGAAAGTCTGAAGCCTAAGCTTGCGATATGGAGTTCCAAAAGCCAGATAAGTTCCTATACCCGTTAAAATAAGAATTACAACAAAAAGATATTTTTTTGGCACACCCGCAATGTACATAAGAAAAAATATTACTGTAGAAATTAACGCAACAGTCCCAAAATCAGGCTGCGCTAATAAAAGCATAATGACCGGTAGCGACAACAAAAAAGGAGACAAAACACCAGCAGCAATACGATCCAATCTTTCATGTTTTTTAGCGAGCTGTGCAGAAACAAATAAAATAAGAGCAAATTTGGCAAATTCTCCAGGCTGAAAATTTATAAATCCCAGCCGTATCCATCTCTGTGCCCCACCTATTTTTGTCCCAATTCCAGGAATCATCACAAGAACCAAAAGCATGGTAGCTATTGCTAAAATAATGTAATGCCAATCAAACCATTTGCGATAATCCATTTTGCAAGCAAATATAAGAATAAAAAAACCCAAGCAGGAAAATAAAACCTGTTTAGCAATAAAATAAAAACCGTTTCCAGTGCGCTCCTGGGCATAAATAAAAGAAGCGCTATACACCATCAAAAGTCCGAACAGGACTAAGAAAAAAACAATAAGAAAAAAAAGACGATCTGCACCATAAATAGAAAATAGCCCTAAAAAGGACCGATGACGTACGTTATCCTTATCGTTAAAACTGATTGACCAACTTTTTGAAATAATCCCCGCGCTCTTCATAGTTTCTAAACATGTCGTAACTGGCACACCCCGGTGATAAAAGTATGATATCTCCGTTTCTAGATTTTTGATAGGCCAGAAGCACGCCTTCTTCGAAAGTACCTACCAAATAGGTTTCAACACTATCCCCAAGAGCCCGGTTGATTTTTTCTTTAGCCTCACCCAATAAAATAAGAATCTTGCATTTTTCCCTGACTAAATCAGATAGAGGAGTAAAATCCATCCCCTTGTCTTTACCCCCTGCAACAAGAATAATCTGATTCTTAACCTTAAAAGAAGCCAAACTTCTCTGTACACTCATCACATTCGTGCCCTTAGAGTCATTAAAGAAATAAACACCATCCTTTTTTCTCACAAACTCCAAACGATGTGGCACTCCAGGAAAACTCTGAATCACAGTCTGTATGGCAGCAGGCTTTACCCCAATAATGCGCACAGCGCAAATGGCTGCCATAAGATTTTCACGGTTGTGATCACCAAAAATTCGCAGTTCTTTTACATTATAGACTTCTTCTTTTCCCGTTATTTTAGCAACCACTTGCTTTTCTTTAGAAAGACAATAGGCTCCTAAAAATCCTTCAGCAAACGGTCCGCCAATTTGCATGGGATTTTGTTTTGTAAACCAAATAAGTTTTCCAGGATTCTCAGAACAAAAAGATGCTACATTCGAATTATCATAATTTAAAACAACATATGTGTTCTTATCACAAAGCCTAAGCAATCTTTTCTTTGATTCCAAATAAGCTTGAAAATTACCATAGCGATCCAAATGATCTTCTTCGATATTGGTAAATACAGCAACGGCTGGCACTATTTTTTGAGTTAAATCTAACTGAAAACTCGAAAGCTCGACTACCACATAATCTGCTTTTTGACCTGAAATAGCATAATTTAAAAGAGGATTGCCAATATTGCCACCTACAAAAACTGTTTTACCATCTGCTTTTAACATTTCACCAATGAGAGTTGTTGTAGTGGTTTTTCCATTTGTTCCAGTAACCACAATCAAAGGCTCTTTGATTGCACTTGCGGCAAGTTCTATTTCACTGATCAGTTGCACGCCGAGTGCTCTAGCTTCTTCAAGAGGTTTGATATTTAGTGGAATACCAGGGCTCACAACAATAAGCTCTGAAGATTGAAATGTCTTACCATTGTGCCTGCCAAGTTCGTATTCGATCTTACAATCAGAACAAGCATGAATAGATGCCGAAAGTTCACTTTTTTGTTTTAAGTCAGTCACAATGACCTTTGCACCTTGTTTGGCCATATAACGGGCAACCGCCACGCCCGTGAGACCAAAACCAACAACCAAAACCCTTTTGCCTTTATACTTACTCATAATTATTTCCCTTTGATCTTTATCTTAGCTTTAAAGTAGAAAGTGTAAACAATGCAAGCAAAATTGAAATAATCCAAAACCGGATCACAATTTTTTGCTCTGGCCAGCCTTTTAACTCAAAATGGTGGTGAATGGGAGCCATTTTTAACACTCTTCGCCCTGTCAATTTAAAAGAAATAACCTGGGCAATCACGGACAAGGCTTCTGCCACAAAAATACCGCCACAAATAACTAATAAAATTTCATTCTTTGTGATTACTGCCACAACCCCTAAGGCAGCACCCAGAGGCAAAGAACCCACATCACCCATAAACACCTGAGCTGGATAAGTATTAAACCACAAAAACCCCAAACAAGAGGCCCACACAGAAGCTAAAAAAACCGAAAGTTCTCCCGCTCCCGACACAAATGGAATTTGCAAGTAAGTTGCAATCTTCTGATGGCCGGCACAATAAGCTAAAAGCAAAAAAGTTGCTGATGTTGTCATAACAGGACCAACAGCAAGTCCATCAAGTCCATCTGTTAAATTAACAGCATTGGAGCAGCCTACAATTACTACAATCGAGAAAGGAACAAAAAACCAGCCTAAATCCAGTGCCATGCCTTTAAAAAATGGGAATTTTAAAACATGAGACACCTCTCCAAAATAAAAAATAGCTAATGAAGCAACAAGAGCAATTAGGATTTGGAAAAAAAGCTTTTGTTTTACTCGCAAGCCTTTTGAGTTTTTTAAAACAACTTTTCGATAATCATCAAAATAACCTACAAGTCCAAAAAGTAGAGTAGTAATGAGAGCAATCCAAACTTTTTTATTTGTCAGATCAGCCCATAGTAGCGTCGGTAGCAGCACAGCAAGAAGGATAAGTCCTCCTCCCATAGTGGGAGTGCCTTGCTTTGTGTAGTGTGACCGTGGTCCGTCATCTCGAATACTTTGGCCTATTTGTTTTTTTTGTAAAAATTTTATAAACGCAGGACCAATAAGCATACAAAGTAACACGCTTGTAATTGCAGCTCCAAACGTGCGAAAGGTTATATATTTAAAAACATTAAAAACTGCAATCTTAGTATAAAGCGGATAAAATAGATATAGTAACATGGATTGGACCTATGCTACTTAGTTTTGCAATAAGTTTCAAGTATTTCTTGTTAACTTAATGAAATGATTAAATAATTTAAATTATTTTTCTTCGAAAAACTTCTTTTACTATTTCTTTGTCACTAAAATGAATTTTGCGGGTTTGGTGTTTTTTGTCTGCTAAAATTTGATAGTCCTCATGTCCTTTGCCTGCAATTAAAATAATATCGTATGGTTTAGACATTTTAACCGCCTGGTGAATTGCCTTTTTGCGATCCATACTGACTCTAAAGTTATGAAATCCCTTTGTTCCCTTTAAAATCTCATTTATTATTTTTTTTGGATCTTCTGTTCTTGGATTATCAGAAGTCACAATCACATAATCCGAAAACCTTACCGCATATCTCCCCATAACAGGTCGTTTCTTACGATCCCTATCACCGCCACAACCAAAAACCGTAATAAGACGTCCATTCTTTTTCATATGTGAAAGTAATAGTAAAACTTTTTTCATAGCTTCTGGCTTGTGAGCATAATCAACTAAAACAAGTCTTTTATGCAAGTTTGGAATTTTTTCAAGCCTACCAGGAATACTTTGTAAACCAGCAACTCCATTTTGAATTGCTTTTTTGTTAATGCCAAGCCCCTTTGCTATGGCAATAGCCATCAATATATTTGAGGCATTAAAATCTCCTATGATACCAGACGAAATTGATATCAAACTAGAACGCGATTTTTCTGAATTAATAACCCCTATTTTTCCTCTAATGCCAGCAAGAAGCAGCTCTTTTTCTTGCCAGGTTACAAGTCTGAAGTCTTTTCTTGAATTGCTAACAATATAAAGCCGTTTCGGTTTTTGCTTTTGCCGGTTTATATGTTTTACCAGAAGTTTTCCATAAGCGTCATCTGTATTAATACAGAAAATCGGCTTTTTTTTTGCCTGAAAAGCCCATGTGATTCCATCATGAAATAATTTTGCTTTTGCTTGAAAATAATCTTTCATGTTTTTATGATAATCCAGATGTTCAGATGACAAATTAGTAAACGCCATTGCATCAAAAGCCAAGCCTAAAACTCGATCTTGCTTAAGAGCATGCGAAGACACCTCCATAACAATGGCATCGCATCCTGAAGCTTTCATCTCATACATGGTTTTTTGTAGCTCAATGGGATCAGGAGTAGTCAAAGCAGCAGGTAAAACCTTGGTTTTATATCTTGTATTAATCGTGCCAATCACGCCCACACAGTATCCAGCAGACTTCAAGATAGACTCAAGCAAATATGTCACAGTGGTTTTCCCACTTGTACCGGTAACTCCAATCAAGAGCATTTTATGCGAAGGGTTATTGTAAAATTTCGAAGCCAATAATGCTAAGGTTTTTCGTGAGTTTTTGACTTGAATATAAGAAAAATTATTTTTTTTAAAAATATGCTTTAACTTAGAAAACCGCAACTCGCCTATAATGCAACTTGCGCCAGCATGAATTGCTTGCAAAATATAATCGTGACCGTCTAGGTTTTCACCCCTAACGGCAACAAATATAGAACCATCTGAGACACACCGGGAATCTGAAGTTATATTGTTTATTTTTGATTTTATATTTCCACTACAAAATATAATTTCGTCTCTTAAAACATATTTCAAAGTCTGCATATTTGTTAAGTGAGATTTTATTACTTTCTGCATACATTACTTTTTAGATAATTTTAGGCTGTTACACTAGTCTTTTCTCAGGCTGCTTTTTTAAAGTGATGTGATACGAACTCTTCTGTGATTTCTTCTTCGATTTGTCCCCATTCAGGATGGGCTTTTATAAAGATTTCAACAAGGTGTTGATCAAACTGACGTCCAGCAAATAGTTTGAGTTCTTTATAGGCCAGTTCTACACCAAGTGCCTTGCGGTAAGGTCGACTAGTGGTCATCGCGTCAAAAGTGTCTGCAATTAGCATGATCCTTGAAATAAGTGGGATTGTTAAGTTCTGAATGCCGTCAGGATATCCACGACCGTCAATTCTTTCGTGGTGTGACCTAATGCCTGGCAAGATAGCTTTGAAAGCCGGGATATGTGAAAGGGGAAAAAGTATTTCCTGACTTCTCACAGGGTGGGTTCTCATAATGGCTTCTTCTTGTTGATTGAGACGGCCTGGCTTTAATAAAACACTATCTGGTATGCCGAGTTTGCCAAGATCATGAAAAATACTAGCAAGTTCGATTAGTTGCTGCAAACTCATCCGAGAACATAATGCCAAA
>JACRAO010000102.1 GCA_016213345.1 Bdellovibrio sp.
AAAAGTTATAAGAGCCGGATAAGTTGAACGCGTAATTAGAAGTCGTTACTTTATAAACCTTATACATGGCTTCAGGGATATAGTAATTTGTCATTCTTCCAACGCCCCATCCATATTTTACACCTAATACAAGGGTTGAATTTTTTGAAAGAATCCCTGAGCTTAGCGATATTCCATAGTTATCAATATGGCTGTCTTGTTTAGTCCCATTATCTATTATTTTGGGGGCAGTGGATCTGTCTGTATAAAATCCAAAGCGAAATGGAACATTAGTATCCAACATGTATTCTGTCCCAAAGTTTACATTAATAATTTTTTTTATGTCTACATTTAAATTTGTTGTTTTCGTATTATTATTATAATTAACGGTGTTATGGTATGAAATATCCGTTGCTAATATCATTTTTTTTGACGCTGCCCATTTCAGCCCTAAAATAACATTTTCAGGAGTGTAGGAATTATATTTGACTTGTTCTTCTTTATACTTAGAGATGAAATTGCCGGTAGTACTGTTTATATTAGAGGTGAATTGATTATTCCGTCTGGTTATATCTATTGTATTTGTTATTTTAGTTTTAGTTCTTAAAGATAATCCAATATTAAATGTTTCTATTGGTTTATATAAAAGTCCTACATTACCGCAAAAACCTAAACCTTTTCCATTATCTTCATCGTTAATTTCTATCTTTACTTCTGAATTTCCTGAGCTGGCTTTAATAAAACTATAGTTTCTTTTAGCAATATCAACATAGCGAAGATAAAGGGTGATTCCGGCAGAAAGTTTCGGGTTTAATTCTTTTGCGATACTTGGCCCAATTAGATAATCCTGGGTATTATTTACTATATCGACTTTAATATCGCTATATGATATGTTGTTAATTGCATCTTTTATATCGTTATATTGCTTGTGTATTTTATAGGCATCGAAATTTGGGACTACAATAGAAAATCCGAACTTATAATCTCCAATATCTCTCGCAAATCCCCAAAATGACGGGACAAAAGACATCGAAGTAAGTTTTTCTTTTTCTCCGCTGATAGATATTTGTGAAATTTGTTTGTATTCTAAAACCTGTGACGATACTGAGATATAAGAAATTTTTAGCTGAGTTAACCCTGCAGGATTATGGTAAGCTGCCTCTGCGCCGTCGCCGATAGCGACAAAGGTGCCGCCCATTCCCGCGGCCTTTTCACCGATAAGAACCTGTTGATTGTGATATTCGTCAGCAAAGATGTCAGCAGTAATTAGCAGAGAGATACAGATACAAAAAACGATAGAGATGCTTTTTTTGGCCATGATAGTTTTCCTCCCTTAAATGGTGGGCGATACAGGACTCGAACTCGCTCCGCTCTCCATAGGGGCTCACGCCCCTCTGGCGTTCGTCATCCCGATTTTATCGTGACTCCTCACTGTCACCCCTTGGAAAAAACTCCCGTTTTTTCCAAACCTTTTTCCCTGTTCGAGTCTTTCTCTTAACCCTTACAAAATTTTAACCATTTGCTATTCGCAATTGGCTATT
>JACRAO010000107.1 GCA_016213345.1 Bdellovibrio sp.
ACAACTTTAGCCATGGTTACGCCATGCGCAAAAGAAATTTGTGCCTGCATCAACAGACAAGAGCACATTAAAACAATAACTGATTTACTTATTAATTTCATTTTATCCCCCTTTTGTACATTGTTTGTTAAAAGAATAATGTGCACGCAAAATGTGTACCACTATATTTTCTTATTATTTTTAGGGAGATAGCAAAAAGCCAACCAACAAAAAGCCAAAAAGATACTGGAGTCACTTTGGAGGATAGAAATAAAACGCAAAAAAGAAAACCCTCGTTCACTTTTTCAAGTGAGCGAGGGATCCCTACCTATTTTAAAACGGATTGGCCAACAGAATTCCCCATTTTATATTTCCCATTTTATGTCCCTTCTCGGTTTATTTCCCGATAATTTCTACTTATTGGTATACTATCACTGTGTTTGTGATTACAACGTACACAGCTGACATAAAATGATTTTTATGTCAGATTCGTAGCAATACTACTGTAATGAAAAGAGGCCTATTATGGCACGAAAAAAGAAATTAGATCTAGATGCGCTATTAGCTAAAATTGTAGAGTTGCTCTATAGACACAATCCTCATGAGCTTAGTTTTTCTATGATCTCACGAATAACAAAAATCCCACGTTCTACTCTTTATTATTATTTTGGAAATTCTAAAGAAGCCATGATCGAAGAAGCCGTTAAGTATGGCATGGAACATTTTGTACAACTGATAACATTAAATAAATCAAAAGAACTCTTAGACTGGGACAGTTTTCAAAAAGCACGTCTTAACCAAGCTATACAGTTTATTCATGATTATCCTTGGGGACCTGGTCTTTATTTTCGTTTTAGAAATGATACAGGAAAAATAGGGCAAAGAATTCGTCAAATAGAAAACGAATATGTTAGAAAAACAAAAGAAACATGGGAAGTCTATACTGGCTCAGAAGGAAATCTGCAATCCATTCGTCTTGCTAGCTATTTGAAACTAGGCCTTCTTTGGGGATTAGGTATTGACGCTCCTATTTGGTACAACGAAAAAAGCAAAAAAAATATAGAACAAATCATTGCTGCTATCACTAAGGCAACAGCAACAATTATGAAATTACGATTGACCACCTGACATAGGGGGCTATCGCTAACAGAAGCCTCATTGTTCATCTTTCCAAAACAACATAGTTCTCAGTATATACTCCGAAAATCGTCCCCATGGGGATTCGAACCCCAGTTACCGCCGTGAAAAGGCGATGTCCTAGGCCGGGCTAGACGATGGGGACACAAATTATACAAAGATCAATCATTACCCTTGTGTTCTCTTTTTTTCAAGAGACAAAATCAATTGAGTCAATTTCTTATTATATGGAACTAAAATACCATGTTCTTTTGCTAAATCCACTACCCTACCATTAAGCCACGCAATCTCAGTCTGCTTGCCTCTATGTAAATCCTGAAACATTGAATTGTAATTTGAAGCCGTCTTTTTAAAAACCGAAAACACCTCACGCCTATCCCTTTTACCAAACAAAACCCCATCCTGCCTTGCAACACAGCATGCTTCATCCAATATCTTTGCCATATGCACCCTAAACTGCTTATTTTTGATAAGCTCACCATTGCTTACTTCATGCACAGAAGCCAAAGCATTTCCAGCCACATTACTTAAGGCTTTTTGCCACTCTGCCTGTTTACAGTCCCAAACCCTCTTAACTCTAAACTTAGCAGCACGAAAAAGTAACACTAGATCATTTAGTTTATCTACATTTTTACCATAAACTAAAACCTGATTTCCCCCAGCAAAATATAACTGACTTAACTCCTCTAATCTCACACCAAACCAAAAAAGAACTCTTATTATATGTCTAGCTGAAAAAAACTTCCTTGCCTCTGTAAAAATCCCCAATCCATTTTGACATAAAACAACCTTGCACCCGAAAGAAAATCGCTTTTTTATCTCAGAAAAAACACCTTTTAGATTATAAGCTTTTGTTGCAACAATAATGAAAGAATTCTTAGGAAATCTATCAACTCCATCCCATCCTATACAAGGAATCAGATATTTTCTATTTTTTCTCTTATTTACAAAAACAATCTCCTTTTGAAATTCCCTTCCTCTCCAATGTTGATTAGTAATTACTTTGACACTGGCTAATTTTGAAAATTTTAAAGCTAAAAAACTGCCAACCGAACCACCACCTATAATGTAAATAGAACAAGAAAAATAAAATGTTTGTTTTTGATTCACAAATGCTTTAATGAATTTAACTTGTCATTTGTATCTAAAACCTCTAGCTCTGAAAAACCACCAATAAGTTTGTCACCAAAAAATATCTGAGGCATTGTCTTCATACCAGAAAGCTTATAAAGCCTGTCCCACTCGGCGTCATTATTTTCGTTTACTAATTTTTCTTCAAACGCAACGTCCCGTCTTGTCATTAACGCCTTAGCTTTTTCACAATACGGACACCCAACCATAGTATAAATTATCACTTTATTCATAACCTAAAATCTACTCCTGTCATTTCCTTTAAATACGACTTCAATAAAGCCTTGAACTCTATACCACGCTCTTTGTTATCGCATCTCTCTTGCCATCTCTCTTGCCACCACTCATGTTTATCAAAGTCATAATTAAAATGATAAGCCAACCCCTTAGATGCAATCGCCACCCAAAGTTGTCTCACTGAAGGCTGCGCACTGAAAATACACTTTGACCCATCCTGAAAGCTAATGGTCATAGATCCTAAAGCCTGCTCACACTCAGCCACATCAGGATCAATATCAACAAAAGCTGCTTCGACCTGATCGAATGTTTGTTTCAAAATCTCTCGATATTCCTTTTCAGAAATGCATGGGTTACCCACATGTGATTACATATCATTTTTTTACTGGTTTAACCAGTTTTATCAATGAGTTGAATCGGAGTGTGGTCTTGCATTCCACAAAACCAACATTAAAACTGCACCAACTACAGAAAATCCAATCATACTAGGTCCCCACGACCCCCACCCAAAATGATCCAAAAGCCACCCCATACCTAAACCAACAGCAGAACCACCAATGTATTGCATTCCATCAAACATTCCAGCCGCTGTGGCAGCAGCTTTCTTTCCGCCAAAATCCATAGAACAAGTCCCAGAAAGCATGGAGTGAACAATACTAATTGCAAATGAATTTAAAATAAAAGCAAATATCACCCAGTTTATACTTGGTGATGCCCAAATAATGGATAAGCATAAAATTTGTAAAAAATAGCCCAAAAATGCCACTGGCGGTCTCCGGCTTTTAAAAACCCAATCTGAAATAGTTCCAGCAAACAAAGCTCCAAAAATACCAGCAACTACAACAGCCATAGCTCCTTTTTGAAATACAGAAGAATTTAATGCCAAATGCTGAGCTTCGTCCATATATCTAGGAAACCACTGTTCAAATCCATGTCTCACAAAACCAGTACAAAATTCAGCAAAAGCAATCGTCAATGTAATTGGATTAGTAAACACCTTGTTAAAAACATATTGAAAACTAACCTGCTCTTTATCCCCACTCGAAGCATCTTGCACATCCAATGGTTTTAAACCGCAATCTTCAGGATTATTTTGAACAAACAAATAAGTCAAAAATGACATAACCGCAATAATGCCAGATGGAACAAAAAATACCCATTGCCATGGAAGTGCAAGCACCAGTATAGGACCGATAAAATAAATAAGCGCCCGTCCACTTTGTATCATAGCTCCAAATATTGCCGAAAACACACCACGTTCACTAATATGAAACCAACTCGCATTTACTTTAATCAGTGAAAGCGCACTATAAGACTGAAAATAAGAATTCATTGCCCAGACGGTAGCAAAATAACCCAATAAAAATGTGCCGGTACCCAAAAATCCTAAATATGCACCCAGTCCAAACAGAATATTAAAAAATATCGTACCAATAGACCCAATAAGCATGGCTCGCCGGCCGCCAATCTTATCTGCAATGGGACCATTAAAAAAAGCAGAAAAACCATAAATCGAAAGCGCCGCTGTAATAATGGCACCTATCTGAGTTTTATCCCAACCATAAGTATTAGAAAGAGACTTATTAACAAAAGACAAATTATATCGTCCCATGTACATAGCCGAATACGTAAGCCCTAGAGTTAGCCAATTTAGGCATCTTCTTGTCCTAAAATCCCATGAATGAACAATCCTAGTATCTGTAGGCTGCGTCTTTACACTTTGTACACTTGGCATAACAGAATCCCCTTTCACAGGTTCTGTCTCACAAGTGCTTTTTTAAATCAATGAGTTTCATTTCTTTATCTTTTATGCACAAGGCTATTTCACCTTTTAAAAATGACCATAGCTCTTCTCCGATGAGCTCACAAGCTTTCTGGGTTAATATCTTCTCTTCAACCCAAGCATATGGCCAATCATGTGGATTTTTTGCATTGGAGCGGATTAATTGTAAATATTGAGATGATTTAATTAAATACTTAAGTGCTATCTGATGTTTTTTTGCGCACACCGCAGCATAACATGTCAACAAATTTATCACTTGCTGCTCTTTTGCGGTTGGAGTTTTTTTAACTTCGAATTTGTGCGGTGTCACAGCACCAACTAATGCATTATGAATAGTTTCTAAAATGGTTTTCCCGCTTTTTTGCATTTCACCTTTAGAAATTCCTCTAAAATTTTTTAAATGCTGAACATCTTTCGGACGAACCATCGCTAAATCTAAAAGCACTCCATCATCTGCAAGCCATCTCCTTGGAATATTTAACTCCCTCACACGCGCCTCTCTCCACTTCATTAGCGCAACAAGAGCGGCAAAAGACTCAACATCTAATTTTCGTCCACTAGCTAGTTTTTCAGCCAAAAATATAGGGTCTGGAACATAAAGTAAGGGGTCTTCATACTGTGCAGAAAGCTCTAAAGCCCAAGCCTTTCTATTTAATTTTTCTAATTTTTCTAATAATTTTTTACATAAATAAACTAAATGAATCACATCTGCATGTGCATATTCTAGCAATGGTTTCGGCAATGGCCTGACTCCCCAATGTGATCTCGCATGGCCTTTTTTTATTTGTACCCCCAATTCTTCCTTTAATAAAAAAGACAAGCCAACGCTGTCGCCATATCCACAAAGTGCTGAAGCAATAGAAGTATCCAAACATGGGGAAACGAAAAAACCGTGAGCAGTATAAAAGCATTCTTGATCCCCCTGAATAGCGTGTCCGACTTTTAAAATATTTTTGTCTTTAAAAACTTGAAGAAGCGGATCTAGATTTTCACTTCCCATATGAGCATCGACTACCCAGGATTGTTTTTCTGTGGCTACCTGGATAATTTCAAGCCTGGGGAAAAAAGATGTTTCTTTTACAAATTCAGTATCAAAACCTATGATTGTCTCTTGTTTTAGAGCTAAACAAAGATCCAATATTTCATTAGATTTCGTTATAAATGAGAAATTGTTGTCACACACGTTTTCACTATATCCGCTCTTTACCAAACCATCAAGCAGCATTACTGATAGGAGTATTTTCAGTTTGTTCTACTATAGGTAAAGTAAATACGCGTATTCTAACTTGTGCGGCAGATCCTGCCAAAAAGTAATCCTTGCGGTCAGGATTTTCTAAAAATAATTTAAAAGCATATCCAGCTATTACTTGTGCAGCTTCTGTTTCAGCTTTTTTATATTTTTCGACTCTTATTTTTGACTTAAGCCACTTTACTGCATGTTCTTGAATCTCTGGCTTTACAAATGGCCGGCACAGAAGTTCTTCGATGTAATTGCCAAATTCTTCATCTTCTTTTTTTATTTGGTTTCTGACTAAGTAAACAACATCTAAAGGTTTTATTTCACCAGATAAGACTGCAGCTTCGAAAATAGCAATTTCGCGATCATCAGATAGAAACTCTATCAAAGAAGCCTTCTGTTCTGGATAACCAATAACGAGCGCAACAGTTCCGACTTTCATAAACTTCCTTACCTTGCGCCTAATGTTCTTTTCGGGTTATTAGTATTTTCGCTAAATGCATTTAACAATTTTATTGTTTGGTATATATGTTAGGATGTGAAGGCATGTATTCATTGAAAAATAAAGTAGTTTTCATCACTGGAGCGTCCTCAGGAATAGGAAAAGCACTGGCTAAAGAATTTACACTCTTAGGTGCTAACTTATTTTTATGCGCCAGGCGTATAGAACGCTTGGAAATATTAAAACAAGAGCTTTCAAGTTTTGGCAATAAAATCATTGTATTAGCTTGTGATATTACCAAAGAAGATGAACTAGATAATGTAGTAGCTCGTGCACTCACGGAAATGGGAAGTATTGACATCGTGATTGCAAATGCTGGCTTTGGAGTTTCAGGCAATTTAGAAGACCTTAGCCTTAAAGATTATCGCTTTCAGTTTGAAACCAATGTTTTTGGTGTTCTTAGAACTATATATGCAACTTTAGAGGCACTCAGAAAAACAAAGGGCAGCCTTGTCTTAATAGGAAGTGTTGCTGGTTATGTAGGACTACCAGAAGCTTCGGCATATTCTATGAGCAAATTTTCTATTCATGCTCTAGCACAAGCTCTGTACCACGAACTGAGGCCATATGGAATTGCGGTAACCCAAATTAGTCCTGGCTTTGTAGAAAGTGAAATCAGACAAGTAGACAACGAAGGACGGCACCATGCCAATACAAAAGACCCCACACCACAATACATTGTTATGCCAGTGCAAAAGGCTGCTAGACAAATAGTAAAAGCCATTAAAAAGAAAAAAAGAGTTGCAGTTATTACTATACATGGAAAAATTGTAGTGTTTTTTCAAAGACATTTCCCGTGGCTGGTAGATTTTATGATTTCACTTTTTAGCATTAAAAACAGACCAGAACCAAAATAATTTAAGAATACATATTATTAATCAGGTCCTGGTATCGTTTTTCTATAATATTACGTTTCATCTTAAGAGTTGGCGTCATTTCACCGTCAACAATAGAAAATTCCTTATTTAAAATTGTAAAACGCTTAATTTGCTCATAACTTGCAAGTGACTCATTGATTTGATCAATGTATTTTTTTACAGAAGCAATAATTTCAGGATCTGATACCGTATTTCCATTCTTTACAGAATTTTTTTGTTTAAGCTCTTCTAAAACTGATTCGGTCAAAGTAATTAACGCCGAAAGATATTTTCTTCCATCTCCAACCATGCAAACTTGACTAATCATTTCAGCTTGTTTCAGCTTTTCCTCTATAGGCAGCGGAGCAATCATTTTGCCGCCAGAAGTTTTTAAAATCTCTTTTTTTCTCCCTAAAATTTGCACTAGACCACGCTCGTTTACTTTTGCCAGATCACCTGTGTGAAGCCAGCCATTTTCTAAAGTCTGTGCAGTAGCACTTGGATCCTTAAAATAACCCAAAAACACATGTCGTCCACGGGTTAAAACTTCGCCATCCGCAGCGATTTTAAACTCTACTCCAGGCACTGTTTTTCCAACAGTTCCCGCAGACTCTACTCCACTTTCGGTCATACAAATTACACCAGTTGACTCTGTTTGCCCAAAGTCTTCTAAAATGTCTAACCCTATACAACGAAACCATTTTGAGATATATCCGCCCAACGCAGCTGCTCCAGAAGCGAGTAACTCAACTTTCCCTAAACCTAAAGCATATCTAATTTTATTTAGAACCAAATAATCTGCAAGTTTGTACTGTAAAACACTAAAGATATTAGGAGCCTTACCAGAATATTTATCTGCCGCTACTTTCTCACCAACACTCAAAGCCCATTTTGCTAAATGTTTTTTAAGGCCTTTGCCAGTGCGAATTTTCTTTTGTACACCTTCCATCATTTTTTCCCATAACCTGGGCACACATAAAAGCAAAGTGGGTTGCACCTCCACTAACTCAGTAGCTACATTTTCAAACTTAGTGCAGTAATGAACTGTATAATGACGAGAAATCCCAACTCCAACATTTTGTAATTTTTCAGCCACATGACAGAGTGGCAAAAAAGAAAAGAGACTCCCTCGAGACATGGGCAACTTCCAATACTTCGAAACGATATCAGAAGTATACATTA
>JACRAO010000101.1 GCA_016213345.1 Bdellovibrio sp.
AGAGATGCTAACGTATCCATGTCCTTTATTGTTTATGAATGGTTGCAGTCTTCTTTGATGGTAGATAATATATTTGAAACTGAAGAAGGCAAAAGCCATGGGATGTTAAGAGAAATTACTCTAGGTTTTAAAGCAAATTTAAAATCAATTGTGATTGCTTATTTCGATCCACATGTTATTCCTTCCTTACCTACACATGAACGCAATGGCTTTGAATCTGGGCTAGAATTTGTTTTTATGTCGGATATTTATTTACGAGTTGGTTATTATCAAAATTCGACCATCCCATATCAATCAAGTAGAGGCCAAGGCTTTGGTGCTGGGATAGGTTGGGTAGCTCCAAGGCTTTCTATTGATTATGGCTTTTCACGCGCTTTAAAGCCCGTGCAGGCTTCAGCTCATACTGTGGGAGCAACTGTTTATTTTTAAGGAAAGAAAAAATGTCTATAAAAATTAAAAAAGCTGTTATTCCGGTTGCTGGTCTTGGTACACGATTTTTACCAGCTACAAAAGCAATACCTAAAGAAATGATTCCTATTGTGGATGTTCCTATAATTCAATTGATTATTGAAGAAGTTATTAATTCAGGAATTCAAGACATTGTGCTTATTACGGCCAGACATAAAGAAGCAATTGAGAATCATTTTGATTTCAATTACGAACTCGAAGACACATTGGATAAAAAGCAAAAAAAAGAATTAGCAGAGCTTTCTAAGAACATAGGCAAAAACTGCAATGTGATTACTATTAGACAAAAAAATCCGTTAGGACTTGGGCACGCAGTTTTATGCGCCCAGCCAGTAATTGGTAATGAACCTTTTGCAGTGCTGCTTGGGGACGATCTGATTGATGGTAAAATTCCTTGTACAAAACAATTGATTGATCTCTATGAAAGAGAAAATGCTTCGGTTGTTGGTGTTATGGAAGTTCCTAAAAATGAGACTTTAAAATATGGTATTGTGGGTGGCAAAATGCTAAACCCCAAACTGATGGAAGTAAGTCATCTGGTCGAAAAACCTGATCCTAAGTACGCGCCTTCTTGTTTAGCAATCCCTGGCCGATATGTTCTGAGTCCAACTGTTTTTCAATATTTAAAAGAAACCAAGCCAGGCAAGGGAGGAGAAATCCAGCTCACAGATGCTTTAGAGAAAGTGGCAAAAAATGAAAGGCTTTTAGCTTACCAGTTTGATGGCACTCGTTATGATGCTGGAGATCGCCTAGGTTTTATCGAAGCAACGATCGCTTATGCACTAAAAAGACCAGAACTAGCTAGTGGAGTGAAAGATATTTTGAAAAAGTATAGTGGGTAACTATGTGGAAAATATTATTTTTATTCGTTTTTTATTCTTACAATGTTTTCGCTTACATACCTCCAACAGAGTTTATTTTAAAAACTCTAGCAAAAAAACATGAGGGAGCGGTTGGTCTGTTCATAAAACACACAGTTTCATCTTACAACGATAATAAACCAACCGGCATTTCATTTACTGAAAACATTTTTGTTTACAATCAAAATAGAGTTGTTTGGTGCGCCATAAAAGATGCTCAGGATAATCTTTTATATTTTGATGAACATAAATCAAACTCACTTTTCATGCTTTTATTTGATGATAGTTTAATCCATCTTAAAAAATTTTTAGAAACACATGGTATTATTATTCCAACTTCTGAAGAACAACAAAAATCCTTTTTAGCTCGTTTTAAAAATAACGTCGCATGGGTTATTGGAGAAAAAACAAAACAACTTTCATCTCAATTGTGGATTGAAAAAGATGTTTTTTTACCATTCAAGATCCAGTACTCCAAAAATGAAGAATGGTTTACTTTCGGTTTCGAGGGTTTTAGATTTTACAAAGAATTTCCATATCCGACTCAAATTAATCTTACTCAACTGAATAACGAGAAGGAAAGTTCTCTTTATGAAATTAAACTTAAGGAAATTCAGGTTTTTCATGAACAAAAAGCATTTTTTTTATTAAAAGAGAAACTATTTGGTAAAACGTCACCACATCATGTATTACCCTATAGTTTGACAGTAGAAGGGAAAAAATTAGATTCAAAACTCATTAGAACAATAGAAGATTATTATAAAAAAATAAATCTTTTATGAATAGTAATATAATATCTCAAGAACCATTAGTCTTTTCTGTAGCTATTCCACGGGCAATCAATCATTTGTTTGATTATAAAGTTCCTGACCAATTAATAAATCAAATTCAAGCCGGAAGCATTGTCAGAGTTCCATTTGGCAAAACTCAAACTCATGCTTTTGTAATCGAAAAAGGATACTCTCAAATTGCTCTAAAAGACATTTTAGAAGTGATTCCAGAAATGGTCATTCCACAGGATATTTTAAAGCTTTGCCAATGGGCAGAAGAATATTATTTTATGCCTTTAGGGGAGATTTTGAACACAGCTTTTCCTGCGCTTTTATTGGAAGAAAAAAAAATAAAAAAAACAAATAAACAAATTATAGCAAATGACAATATAAATAAACTTTTCGAACTGACTTCTGAACAAAAACTCGCAGTAGACACTATAGAGAAACTAAGAGTGTCTCAAACAGCTGAGCAATCTCCACCCAAAGTGTCTTTGTTGCACGGAGTAACTGGAAGCGGAAAAACAGAAGTTTATATTGAGCTTGCCAAAAATACTTTGAATGACGGAAAAAATGTTCTCGTATTAGTGCCTGAGATTGCTTTGACAAGTCAACTTCACAATCGCTTTCAGGGTCAACTCAAAGAGCATGTTGGGCTATGGCATTCTGCCATGCCGGATGGAAAAAAATATTTTCAAGCCAAAGAACTAATCACTGGTAAGCTTCGAGTTTTAATTGGTGCTCGCTCTGCTGTTTTTGCTCCTATCAAAAACCTGGGACTTATTGTTATTGATGAAGAGCATGATGTTTCCTATAAACAAGAAGATAGGTTTAAATACCATGCACGTGACTTGGCAATTGTAAGAGCAAAATTTACTAAGGCTACAGTAATACTAGGTTCTGCTACTCCAAGCTTAGAAAGCCAACAGCGGGTGAAAGAAAAAAAGTATACACACGTTTTTTTAAGACAAAGAGTGGCTGGCGGTACTTTGCCTAAAATTGAAATTATCCAGTTAAAACCAGAAAATAGAGTACAAGACATCCAAGCGCCTTTGGATAAAACAACGTTACAAACTATTAGAGAAACCATCTTAAAAAAAGAGCAAGTAATAATTTATCTCAACCGTAGAGGTTTTGCTTCGTGTCTAGTGTGCCAAGACTGCGGAGAAGTGCCACAGTGCAAAAACTGTTCGCTTTCTTTGACATATCATAAAAAGCAAAACAAACTCAGATGTCACGTTTGTGGCTATTTTGTCGCCACGCCTCTTTTTTGCGCAAAATGTCAAAGTATTAATTTAGATTTACTAGGCGCAGGAACTGAAAGCCTAGAAACAGAACTTCCCACTCTCATCCCGGAAGCAAAAATTTTGAGATTGGATAGGGATCAGGTTACGAGTCATAGTCGTTTAGAAAAAATATTAAGCCAGTTTCGAAATGGTGAGGCCAATGTTCTACTTGGTACCCAAATGCTAGTGAAAGGCCATGACTTTCCTAATGTGACCTTAGTAACGGTCATTTTAGCCGATGCTTTATTTCGTTTTCCTGATTTTAGGGCTGAAGAGCGTGCCAGGCAGATTTTAACACAAATTTCTGGTCGCGCTGGGAGAGGAGAGCTGCCAGGCAAGGTGATAATACAAACTTATCAGGAAAATCACCCTCTTTTTGAGGTTTTAAAAGGCAATGCTAAAGAAGCTGATTTTTTAGAAAGAGAAAACTTAGTCAGAAAAGAACTTTCGTACCCTCCATTTGGCAGGATGGCAAAACTAAGACTCACCGGTAAAAACCAAGATGCCGTCAAAAGACAATCTGAAGAACTTGCACTTTTTGTCCAAAATACTTCGCAAAATAAACAGGTAATTACCTTGGGTCCTAGTCAAGCCTATTTGGAAAGAATGAAGGGGCAATATCGTTGGGATTTGGTATTAAAAACTTTGTATATTCAGGATTTAAGGTTTGTCATAGAAAGATCCATTGAGTTTTGTAAAACTAACCGATGGCATTTTTCTGTAGACATTGATCCATATGGATTATGATAGGGGTACTATGACAGACGTAAAGGAAGTAAAGGAATCAAAACGACCACGCTCTAAAATTCAAGCTTCTTTAGACAAAGCTAGAGAAGATCAACGCCTAGATATTTTCAGAAAGAGAGTTGATCACGTCAAGCAGGGTTTAAGTGCTTTCGATAATAATCGTCATTCTGATGCGATTAAATTTTTTACGACCTACTTGAGAATAATTGAAGACTGGAAAGATATTTCTCCCAGTGGTTTATCGCCTAATCGTTTTGACCACAAAAAAGAAGTAGCCGAAATTTTGCTTATTAATGCAGTGTATTGGACCTTAGTGAAGATCTATGACAAGGCGCAGTCACCTACAGGGAAAGAGTTCTTTCAATATTTAGAAAAATTTATTGTGTTTTCTAAAGGTCTTCCGCACCAAAAACTTTCTGCAGAGCATCTAAGAATTTACATTAGTCAAGAAAAACCTATTCATAAAGATGCCCTAAAAAATGTCTATAAAATGATTGGTACCGGGGGTTGTTTTATAGCCACTTCTTTGTTGGATGTCACGAATGAGAAAACTTTTTTACACTTGAGAAATTTTAGGGATCAAGTGTTGTCAAAATCCCTGTTTGGAAAACTTGCTATCAGAATTTATTATGTGATTGGTCCTGTAATAGCAAAAATCCTAGATAAACTTCCAAATGGTGTACGTGTTTTTTTTGGAAAAACTCTCGACTTACTAACTAGATTCTGCTCAAAAAGGTTTAGATACGAGGCAGATTTTCTCAAAAAACCGGAGCGTACACGTAGTACGTGAGGATTTTTTGAGAAAATCTAACGAAGTAGATAAACCTTTTTCAGCAGAATCTATTGCAAAACAGTTCCAATCCTTAAGGGTCTAAATATATATTGAGAGTCAGAAATATTAATCCACAACGACAACCAAATAAACAGTGCACGTCCTTTTACGTTTTTTAGAGGTACAAAGCCCCAATACCGACTATCGTTTGAAAAATCACGATTATCGCCCATTACAAATAAACTTTCTTCAGGAACTGTTATGGGACCGTAATTTTCGCCAAGAGGATTGTTTTGATCTAGCATTATGAGATGATCTTTTTTGTCTAAATGCTCTAAGTAAATATCCAGGTGCTTTTTGCCGTATTTGGGATCGTCTAAATTTTTAAAGATTTCATCACTTTTCGTAGACGGAATGCCTTCTCTAGAAATTATATTATTATTAATAAAAAGTACTTTGTTTCTGATTTCTAATATGTCTCCTGCAATTCCTACAACTCGTTTGATATAATATAAGCTTTCATCTTTTGGATAAATAAAAACAACAATATCACCCCTTTTGGGCGGATCTCTCTTAATAATATAAATAGACTCGCGGTTAAACCAATCCGAGAAAGGGACTCTTAGACCATAAGCAAATTTATTGACAAAAATATGATCTCCAACCAATAAGGTAGGAATCATTGAGCCTGATGGAATTTTGAATGCTTCTATCACGCTGGACCTGATCATAAGCACAATAACGAGGGCAATAGTTAATGAAGGACCATTTTCAACGACTGACCGTTTTATTCTTTTTAACATATGAGTGTTTTAATTAATTTCCTTTTTACCGTGCGCTGTTTCATGTAATTATATATCATGTATCTCATGTGTATAGAAAGGTAAAATAAAAAATAACAATGAAGACGCTGGATCGATACATTTCGATAAGTTTTCTTAAAAACCTGTTTTTGACACTTCTTTTTTTAATGGCCATCTTTTTTGCGCAAAGCATATTAGGTGAGCTATTAGAGAGAGAATTCCCTTCTATGCAGATACTGTTTTACAATAGCTTAAAACTACCACAAATAATGGCCCAGATGCTACCCCCAGCTATTCTTATGACCACTGTAATCACACTTGCATCATTCAATCGAACCAGTGAGCTAATTGCTTTTTATTCACTGGGTATTGGGTTAATGCGAATTTGCATGGTGATTCTTACCTTGGTGATTATGATTTGTTGTTTGGGACTTATTTTGCAAGACAGAGTGTTGCCCTATTTTTATAAGAAAAGGACTACTTATTATTGGAGAGATATGAAAAAGAAAACGGATTTTTTCTTTGACGTTAAACAAGATAAAATTTGGTACAGGAGCCAAAATTTTATCTATAATTTAAAAAGCTATGATTCTAAAACAAATACAATTTATGGAATGTCAGTTTATACTTTTGATAGGCAATTTCGTTTGGTAGAAGTAATTGAAACACAAAAAGCTTTTTATTCGCAAAAAGGCTGGCGTTTTGTCAATGGTACTATCACCATATTTCAAAAAGATAATCCCTTCCCATTAACTCAGTTTTTTAGTGAAAAAGATCTTCTTATTTCTCAAACGCCAAAAGATTTTCAGGAAATTGAGAAAGAAGTCGATGGTCTAAGATTAAAAGACTTTTATCGTTATATCAAAAAAGTAAAAAATACTGGGGCAGATACTAAAACTTATGAAGTTAGATTTCAATCACGTATCAGCCTATGTTTTATTTCTCTTGTGATGTGTATTTTAGGTATTCCCTTTTCTATTAGTAAGACACGTGGGGGGGGGGTGGCAAGGGATTTTGGGCTTTGCCTTATTTTTACGTTTTTTTATTGGCTTTTTTATTCAGTAGGACTATCTCTAGGAACTAATGGCACGCTTTTGCCTTGGGTGGGAGCGTGGCTGCCAAGTGCAATTTTTCTTGCTTTAGCGTTGATGCTTCTTGTGAGAAAAAAACTTTTTTTATCGTAACAATGGCAGTCTTTCCTAATGCTAAGCTGCCATGAGAACAATCTAATGCCAAAGTTAAAAGTATATAAATTTCCAGATACCGTGCTCACACAAAAGGCTTTACCCATTGCACATATAGAAAGTTCGTTTTTTCAATTAGCAGACGATATGCTAGAAACCATGTATCATGCACCAGGTGTTGGTTTGGCTGCAAACCAGGTTGGTATTTTAAAACGAATCGTAGTTATTGACGTGGATTATACCTTAGAAGACTCAACAGAAGGCTCAGAAGACGCCGAGGTACTAGGAAAATCTATTTTAAAAAATAAAAATCCACAAATTATTTTAAATCCTGAAATTATTTATAAAGAAGGTTCTATATTATTTAAAGAAGGTTGCCTTTCGGTGCCTGGTTTTTCATGCGAAGTTAAACGTGCAGAAAAATTGAAACTTAAGTGTCAAAATATAGATGGGCAAGAAAAAATTTTATCTGCAGAAGGACTTCTTGCAATTGCAATTCAACATGAAATTGATCACTTAGATGGCAAACTTTTTATTGATCGCCTAAGTCCGCTCAAAAAAGAAATGATAAAAAGAAAATTAAAAAAAGAAAGACTGGAACGTGATCAAGACGAAAAAGATGGTATTTCTCTAAAACCCACAAAGAAAGAAAAGGGATTTTAAATTATGCTGCGCGTGATTTTTATGGGGACATCTCCTTTCGCAGTACCTGCTTTAGAAACTTTGTGTGAGCTCACGAAACTAAATCAAGTAATTGGAGTTTATACACAACCCGATCGACCAGCGGGTAGGGGATTGGGATTGCAGTTTTCTGCAATTAAAAAGAAAGCACTTGAGTTAAAACTTCGTATTTTTCAGCCTGAAAATTTTAAAGATCCAAAAACACTCGAAGAATTTGAGAATTTAAATCCAGATATTGTGGTTGTAGCGTCCTATGGATTACTTCTAAAAACTAAGCTTCTAGAAACTCCAAAGCTGGGTGCTATTAATATTCATGCCTCTCTTTTGCCAAGGTGGCGAGGAGCTGCGCCAATTGCCTGGGCTATTCTGAAGGGTGATTTGGAGACTGGAGTGACCATACAAAAAATTTCTCAAAAATTGGATGCGGGCGATATATTGCTTCAGCAAAAAACACCTATTTTAGCAACTGATTACGCCAACATGCTACATGACAGGCTTTCTCAAATGGGAGCACAGCTTATGTTGCCAACGCTTGAAGGTTTGATGCATGGGCAACTCCAAGGCATTGTGCAGGAAGAGTCCTTAGTGACTTATGCACATAAGCTTACCAAGGAAATGGCAAAATTGGATTTAGCGCAATTAGCAGTAGAGCTTGAGCGTCAGGTGAGAGCTTTTTATCCATGGCCGGGCACTAATATTTTGGTCAATGGAGTTCAGTTAAAAATAAAGAAAGTTATATG
>JACRAO010000112.1 GCA_016213345.1 Bdellovibrio sp.
ATCCAGTAGCAGAATTACTGACTAGAATAATAAATTCAAATGGTGAACGACATGAAAAACTATACGATCCTGCCTCTCGTCTGAAGGCAAGTATAGTGCGTGTTTTGAAAGAAGAAGGTTATATTAAAAATTTCAGACTTCATCGAGATGAGAGTAAGCCATTTATTAAAATTTATTTAAAATATACAGAAAAAGGAGAGCCCATTATTAATGGCATTCGACGTGTGAGTAGTCCAGGGCTCAGGCAATATGCAGGGTATGAAAAAATGCCAAGACCACTCAGCGGAGCTGGGATTGCTATTGTATCTACTTCGAGAGGTGTGATGAGTAGTCAAAAAGCAAGACAAGCTAAGGTTGGTGGAGAAATTCTTTGTGAGGTATGGTAAGTTATGTCACGAGTAGGCAAGGTGCCTGTTAAAATATTACAGGGTGTAAAAGTTGATATAAAAGACAGTGTTGTTAGGGTTGATGGTCCAAAGGGAAAGCTTTCATATACATTGCCTAAAGGAATCATGGCAAAAGTGGAAGGTGGAACTGTTGTTCTTTCGCGACTCACACAAAATGACAAGCTGACAGCTTTGGCTTCGTCTTTGCATGGGTTGACACGGACGTTAGTTCATAACATGGTTCATGGTGTGCACACTGGGTTTACAAAAGAACTGGATGTTACAGGTGTTGGATATCGTGTTGCAACCAAGGGAAATGTCTTGACTCTGAACATAGGTTATTCACATCCAATTGATTATACTTTACCCCAGGGAATTACTGCTAAAGTGGAGAACAATACGCGTATTGTTGTCAATGGAGCAGATAAAATATTAGTCGGAATGGTTGCAGCAAAGATTAGATCATTTAAGCCACCTGAACCTTATCAAGGCAAAGGTATTAAATACATGGATGAAAAAATTATTCGTAAACAAGGAAAAGCGGCAGGAGCCAAGTAAGTGGTGAGGTTATAAGACAATGTCTACAAAAATTAGAAGAAAAACAAATCCTAAGAGGGCTGTGAGATTTAAACGAAAAAGTAGGATACGCTCAAAAGTAAATGGTACTTTAGAGCGTCCGCGTTTTTCCGTATTTCGCTCCAATCAGCATATTTATATTCAAGTAATTGATGATGTTAAAGGTCATACGTTAGTGGCAGCCTGTACACTTGAAGAAGATTTAAGAAACAAGGCAAAGGGTACGATAGAAGGAGCAAAACTTTTAGGTGATCTAGTTGCCAAGAGGGCGCTAGCTAAAAATATTACACAGGTTGTATTTGATCGCAGTGGGTATTTGTATCACGGGCAAGTCAAAGCTTTAGCAGATGCAGCTCGTGAAGGTGGCCTGAAATTTTAAGGAGAATGGTGTAAAAATGGTGAGTTTTAATCAAGCAGTAAAAACTGAAGAAACGGATTTTGAAGATCGTGTGATTCATATAAACCGTTGTGCAAAGGTAGTAAAAGGCGGAAGACGGTTTAGTTTTTCTGCCATTGTAGTGGTTGGAGATAAGAAAGGTCAGCTTGGTCTTGGCTTAGGAAAAGCGAGTGAAGTTCCTGAGGCTATAAAAAAAGCACAAAAACTTGCAAAGAAAAATTTAATAAAAGTCCCATTGGATGGAAATACAATTCCACATCAGATTATGGGGCATTTCGGAGCAAGTCTGGTTTTGATGAAACCGGCACCAGAAGGTACTGGTGTTATAGCAAGCTCAGTGGTTAGAGCTATTTTAGAAGTTGCAGGAATCAAAAATATTCTGACAAAATCATTAAGGAGAGATAATCCTCATAATGTAGTGAAAGCAACTTTGGATGGTCTAAAGAACCTAAGAAGTTTTGAGAATATTGCCAAAGGCAGAGGCAAAACATTAAGTGAAATGCTACAGTGAGTGATGAAGGGCAAAATATGGTAGACACTAAAAAAATAATTACAATTCGTTTAAAAAAAGGGCTCATTGCTTGTCCTCCAAAACAAAGAGCAACTATAAGAGGTTTAGGTCTGAAAAGGCGGGAACAAGTGCGTACTTTAGAAAATACTCCATCAGTGAGAGGAATGATTAAGAAAGTGTTGCATTTAGTGGATGTTGTTTCTGAGGTTAAGTAACTAATAAGGAGAGATGTATGTTACTGTTAAATACTATAAGAGCTCAACCTGGTGCGACTCATGCGAAGAAAAGACTGGGCCGTGGTACGGGTTCTGGTCATGGACAGACTGCAGGAAAAGGAGATAAAGGGCAGTTAGCAAGAGCGGGTGGGCATTCTCGCATTGGTTTCGAAGGTGGACAAATGCCACTTTATAGGCGGATACCTAAAAGAGGGTTTAAAAATTTTACTAGACGAGACACTGCAATTGTAAATGTAGGTTTACTTTCAAGTTTAGATCCCGCACAGTATCAAGAAATAAATTTGCAGACTGTGCAAAGTGCGAAACTAGTTAATGGGAATTATGAAAAGCTGGCTGTTTTAGGTTCTGGTGAGCTTACAAAAGCTTTTGTGGTTAAGGCACACCGTGTAAGTGCACAAGCAAAAGAGAAAATTCAAAAAGCTGGGGGCAGAGTAGAGATTATTATTATTTCAACCTTAAAAAAGAAGAAAGCATAAACAATGTCTGGCATAACTGGATTAGTAAAGATCGAAGAATTAAGAAAACGTATTTTATTTTCAATTTTTATTTTAGCTGTTTATAGAGTTGGAGTGCATATTCCAACGCCCGGAGTAGATGCTGTAGCACTGCAGCAAGTTTTTTCGCGCATGACGGGTACTATATTTGGGTGGTTTAACCTTTTCAGCGGTGGTGCTTTAGAGCGATTTAGTATTTTTGCACTTGGGGTTATGCCCTATATTAGTAGTTCGATTATTTTTCAACTTCTGACAGTGGTTTGGCCTTATCTTCATGAGCTGCAAAAAGAGGGAGAACAAGGCAGGAAAAAAATTACTCAGTACACTCGTTATGGAACAGTTTTATTGTGTTTTGTTCAGGGTTTTGGCATTGCCTCCGGTTTAGAGCATACTTCTCCACCCGTGGTAATTGAACCCGGGTTTGCGTTTAGATTGTTGACTACTTGCACTTTGACAGCAGGAACTGTTTTTTTGATGTGGTTAGGAGAGCAAATTTCAGAACGCGGGATTGGTAATGGGATTTCTCTCATTATTTTTGCTGGTATTGCTGCTAGAATTCCTCAAGGTATTGGTAGCACACTTAGTCTTTATCGTTCAGGTGAGCTAAGCTTTTTTAAGATTCTTATTGTTTTAGCAATTATTATTATAACATTTTTTTGTATTATTTTTGTAGAAAGGGGAGCGAGACGTATACCTGTTCAGTACGCCAAGCGTATTGTTGGTAGAAAAGTTTATGGGGGTCAAAACACACATTTACCACTTAAGGTAAATACTTCAGGTGTGATTCCGCCTATTTTTGCTTCTTCATTAATTATGTTTCCAGCTACTATAGCTACTTTTTTCCCAAACAAGTATTTGCAACAAATAGCGAGTCAAATTCAACCAGGTGCTATGTTGTATGAGATTATGTTTGTGGGGTTAATTGTTTTCTTTTGTTTTTTTTATACGGCAGTTACTTTTAAAACTGATGATGTAGCTGATAATTTGAAAAAATATGGAGGTTTTATTCCTGGTATTAGGCCGGGTCCTCCTACGGCTGAGTATATTGATTATGTTTTATCGCGGATTACTTTAGGTGGAGCGGCTTATATTTCGATTATTTGTGTATTACCAACATTGTTGACGCAAAACATGAAGGTTCCGTTTTATTTTGGTGGCAC
>JACRAO010000100.1 GCA_016213345.1 Bdellovibrio sp.
AAACAAGATTCAATTTTTATGAATCTTGAACGTGCATGCCAAGCCGCTATTGATTTTGGCATGCATCTAGTAAGAACACACAAATTAGGAATTCCTAAAGATAGTAGGGACTCTTTTAGACTCTTAGAAAAAGCAAATTTATTACCTGTAAAGTTGTCTAAGAATTTACAAGAAATGGATGGGTTTCGTAATATGGCAGTTCACCGATATCGGGAAGTTGATCTCAAAATAGTTGAAGATGTTATCAAAAATCGTTTAGATGACTTCATGAAATTTATAAAAGTAGCAATAAAAATCAAAAGGAAGAACAAGAACGTATAGAAGCTGCAAAATAGCAACTACAATTTTTGTGTGGCTTCTGCACTGCTGTTCGTTTAAGCCAAATCATTTCTCCTCAGATAATAGCTGTAAAGATAAAACGGTAAAAAACAATGGCAATCCACTCACTATTGATACATGAGGCGCCTCTAAAAGATAATCCTTACCTTGTAATAGCAAACTCCCCCAAGTATTTGCACCTACCGGAGCACCTACTCCTAAAAAAGAAAGCGTAGCTTCTGCTAGTAATATATGTGAAAAAACATTTGGCAACTTTACAAGACAAAATGAAAGCACTCTTGGCAAAACATGTCGGATTAAAATCCAAAAAATATTTGATCCTAAGGCCACTGATGCCTTTACATAATCTTCTAGTAATAACTCCCTGGTTCTGACGTAAACAAACCTAATAAAACCTGGCAATGATCCAATCAAAAGCGAAACAATAAGGGTTCCCCAACCAGGACCCCAAAGTGCTGCAAAAGCTAAAGATAACAAAAGAGAAGGAAAGGCCAATAAGAAATCTAAAGACCTTAATAAAATAATTTGTAAAAATCCAGGCATCACAGCAAGCGACATTCCACAAGTTATGCCAATAAAAAACGAAAAACAAACAACGCTAAAAGCAAAAAACGAGCTAATGAGTGATGCCTCTCCAGCCACCAATAACAAATCTCTACCAAAAGCATCAAACCCAAAAGGATGAGACAAAGTCGGACTTAAAAGATTTAAGCTTAAATCAAAAGAGATGTCTTGTTTAATAATAAAAATAAACACAGCCACCAAATACCAAAGTACAAGCCACAATAGACATGAATTTTGTATAAAAATTCGTTTCTTCATTGAAAGTCCTTATTATCTCCTTTTCTTATATAAATCCTACTAGCTACAAAATCTCCAAACGCTGTGCCCAATAAAGACACAGTAGCTCCTAAAAATATCGCTGCTTGAACAACTGGATAATCTCTCTTTAAGATTGACTCAACCAGTAAACTCCCAAGTCCAGGCCAATTAAAAATGATTTCTGTGATAAATGTCCCAGCCAAAAGCGAACCCATCTGCGTCCCAAAATAAGCAATAAGAGCTCCTGAAGCTGGCATAAGGGCATATTTTAATTTGATCTTCCACTCCGGTATTCCTCGTGCACGCGCAGCTAAAGCTGAAGCCAGCTTTAGCTCATCACCAATCCGAGCACGAATAAGTCTGGACCAGAAACCAGAAAACACTATAGCCAATGTTAAAGATGGCAAAATAACACTATCACTTGTTTTAAAAACAGGAATCAAAACTGCAAATAAATATAAAAACATAGGCCCTATCCACACCATTGGCATTGCTGCTGTCCATGCTCCATAAACAGAACAAATGGGATAAAAATATTTTTCAATTTTTGATTGAGTGTGCGATTTGGATGAAATTACTCCAAAAACAAGACTAATTGAAACTGAAAACACAAGTGCCAATAGTGTCAAAAAAAGTGTATTTTGAAATCGCTCAAAAATAAGATCTTTAATTGGCAAACGCGAGAATAAAGATTTCCCAAAGTTTCCTTTAATAAAACTAATAACATCTTGTTTCAATGAACTCAAAAAATTTTGATTTAAACCCAATTCTTCCGCAAGTACATTATTAGGAATATTAATGCCGCTCTCAGCTATCACTGTGTCTAATGGATCCCCCGGGAGCGCACGAATTAGAGCCCGACTCAGTGCAAAAATAAAAAAAATGATCAATACTATTGAAAATAGGCGTGTTATCATACTTATTATATTTTATAAATAGCACTTGACTGCACTCACGCCAATCTCTTTATATATATGTTAAAATATACTAACATGTAGAGGTGAGGGAAATAAAAAGATGTCAACCATAGAAGACGCCAAAAATCAACTCGGGGAATTATTCATTATAGGATTCAATGGATTTGAATTATCAGATGACACAAGTGCTTTTCTATCCCAAGCAAAAATTGGAGGAGTAATTCTATTTGCAGCTAACTACGACAATCCTGCTCAGGTAACGGAACTAATTCGACAAGCGCAGGAGAGTAGATCTGGTCTTCCTCTTTGGATTGCGGTTGATCACGAAGGTGGAAAAGTCCAACGGTTTCGAAAAGGATTCACACAAATCCCGAGTGCAGAAACAATTGGAAAAGCAAATTCACCAAAACTTACTTTTCAAATATCTGAAATCATGGCAACTGAATTAAGAGCTGTAGGTGTAAATTTAAATTTTTGCCCAGTCGCAGATATATGGACAAATCCAAAAAATACTGTCCTAAACACCCGCACTTATGGACAAACAGAAGATCATGTCTCAAAAATGGTCACCGCCATGGTACGCGGACATGTGATCCAAAAAGTTCAACCCTGTATAAAACATTTTCCTGGCCACGGAGATACTTTTGTTGACTCGCATTTTGTCTTGCCAAAAGTGAATACACCAATCGATGTTTTACAAAATAGAGAACTGAAGCCGTTTTATAAAGCACTCAGATCTCATTGTTCATGCGTCATGACTGCTCATATTTTGAATCCAACAATTGATCCTGATTTTCCAGCTACTTTATCTAAAAAAACAATCCAAAATCTGTTAAAACAACAAAACCGCGCGTCTCCTATCATTATTAGTGATGATTTAGAAATGAAAGCAATTACAGATAATTATGGACTGGCAGATGCTTCAAGACTAGCACTCGAAGCTGGCTGTGATATTTTAATTTATAAAACAGAAGCTACAGCAAGAAAAGCATATGATGCTTTGTTAAAATCTCTAGAGGACAACAAACTAGATCCTGGCATCGTCATAGAAGCCGCTAAACATGTGCGAACATTTAAACAATCTACTCTTATGCCATACGAACCACCAGCTATGACAGAACTATCTACAAAAATAGGCATCGAAGAATATAAGAAAGTAATTGAGCAACTTGCAAGCGAAGTAAGAAAGCAAATGTCTAAAATTTAAACATGAACAACTCACATGAATAATCCAAATGATGGCCTAAAGTATCTGCTTTTAGATTTGAACAGTTACTTTGCTTCATGCGAACAGGAATTAGATTCACACCTAAGAGGAAAACCAATTGCCGTAGTACCAATGTTAAACGTTGAAACCACTTGCTGCTTAGCTGCCAGCTATGAAGCCAAAGCCTTTGGAATTAAAACTGGCACACTTGTTAAAGAAGCCAAACAAATGTGCCCAGACATAATCTTTGTTCAGGCGCAACATGAGCATTATGTTTATTTTCATCACCAAATCATAAATGCTGTTGAATCGTGTATCCATATTGCACAGGTGCTATCTATTGACGAAATGCTTTGTGAACTCACAGGATCTCAAAAAAAAATAGAAATCGCAGTAGAGCTCTCAAAAAAAATAAAAACAACTATTAGATCAAAAGTTGGACAATGTTTACGATGCTCCATCGGACTTTCTACTAACCCATTTTTGGCCAAAGTAGCAAGCGATATGAAAAAACCAGACGGGCTGACTTTGATTTTAAAAAAAGATTTACCTGAACTGCTCTACACACTCAAGCTACGAGACTTTCCAGGTATTGGTCCACAAATGGAAAAAAGGATAAATCAGTTTGGTATTGTTAGTGTAAAGCAACTTTGCCAGCTCACTCAAACAGAAATGAAAAAACTATGGGGTGGGATTAATGGAGATCGCTTTTATTTATGGTTACAAGGAGAGGACGTAAGTTTACCACATTCAAAAAGCCAGAGTCTGGGACATCAACATGTCCTAGAACCTAAGCTCAGAGACAGAAAAAGTGCATATCAAGTTACTCAAAAACTTTTGATTCGTGCTGCTAGGCGATTAAGGAGAGAAGGTTTTTATACAAAAAAAATTTCACTCCATGTCAGATTTGCGGACTTATATGACTCATTTGATAGCTATGAAAACCTAGAAGAAACACAAGACACGCTGACATTACTTCATGCAATTACCCGATTATGGGAAAAACTCCCACAACATAAGCCATTTAAAGTAGGAGTTACCTTGTCTAATTTAATAGAAGAAAAACACCACCAATTTTCTCTATTTAAAACCGAATCCAGAGAAAATCTTATGCAAACGATAGATAAAATTAATGACAAATTTAAAGACAAAGTCTATTTCGGTGCACTCTGTGACCGCAATCAAGCGGCAACTACCAAGATTGCCTTTCGTCGCATACCTAAAATGAGTGAGTTTTGAAAATCTAAAATCCAGAAAACTCGCCTTGAACACCAAAAACTTCTCTTAACACATCAGAAATTTCACCAAGTGTTGCACGCCCTTGTGCGGCATTTAAAATTAACCCTTGCAAATCCTCTCCACCTTTTGCACCCTCTCTGAGTTGACTCAAAACTTCATTAACTGTAGCAACTGATCGTTTGCTTTTAAATGCTCTAACTTTTTCGATAGCTTTTTTTTCTAGCTCTGGTGAAATCTTTGATACTTTTTTAGGTGTTTTATTTTTACTATTATCGACAAAACAATTAACTCCAACTATCTTGAACTCTTGGGACTCTATTTTTTTCTGATCTAAATAAGCAGAATTCAAAATTTCACTTTGAATAAATCCTGACTCAATACACTTAATCATTCCACCTCTGTTTTTAATATCCTCTAAATAAATCCAAGTCCTGTGCTCAATTTCATTTGTTAAATACTCAATAAACCAACTCCCACCCAATGGATCAACTGCGTTTGTAACTTGTGACTCAAAAGCAATAATTTGCTGAGTTCTTAAAGCTAAGCGCACCGATTCTTCTGTGGGAAGCCCTAAAGCCTCATCCTGACTATTAGTGTGCAATGATTGCACCCCACCTAAAACAGCCGATAATGCCTGTAAAGTAACACGAACAACATTGTTCTCAGCTTGTTGAGCAGTAAGCGTAGAACCTGCAGTTTGCGCATGAAACCTTAATGCTGAGCTTTTTGGATTCTTAGCGCCATATTTCTCTTTTGTAATTTTTGCCCATATTCTTCTTGCTGCACGAAACTTTGCGATTTCTTCGAAAAAATCGCTATGAACATTAAAGAAAAATGACAACTGACTGGCAAAACAATCAATATCCAAACCCTTCTTAAGCGTAGCCTCGAGATAAGCTATGGCATTTGCAAAAGTAAAGGCAAGCTCTTGTACAGCAGTCGATCCTGCTTCTCTAATATGATATCCAGAAATACTTATTGAATTCCACTTAGGCGTGTTTTTTGCTGACCAAGCAATCAAATCTGTAGCTAATCTCAAAGTACCTCCAGGTGGAAAAATATAATTTCCCCTGGCCACGTATTCTTTCAAAACATCGTTTTGAACAGTGCCCCGCAGTTCATTTAGCAATATATTTTTCTCTCTTGCTAAAGCTACATAAAATGCAAATAAAATATTAGCTGTTGCATTAATAGTCATCGAAGTAGAAATCTGAGATAAATCAATCTCATGAAATAACTCTTTCATATCCTCGATAGATGATATAGAAACCCCAACTTTTCCGACCTCTCCTTTTGACCGTGCATGATCAGGATCTAATCCCAATTGCGTGGGTAAATCAAATGCAACAGACAAACCAGTTGTCCCATGTGCTAGCAAATATCGATATCTTTGATTGGACTCCTCTGCTGTCCCAAATCCAGCATACTGCCGCATTGTCCAAAGCTTGCTGCGATACATGTCTGGCTTAACCCCGCGCGTAAAGGGATACTCACCAGAAGCTCCTAAATTTTTTATATATTCAGCATCTAAATCTTCTGCTGCATAAGTTGCCTTTAGTGGAATGCCAGACCGAGTTTGTAACATTATATCTTTACTCATATCTTTACTCCAATAAAACCAAAGCCTCACCTGTCTCAACTGCTTGTCCTTGCTCAATAAAAATCTTTTTTACTTTCCCATTGTGTACAGAAGATACTTGATTTTCCATCTTCATGGCTTCGATAACGATCATAGGCTCGCCTTCTGTGATTGCTTGGCCTTCTTTAATTAATATCTTTAATACCTTTCCAGGCATTTGAGCTTTTATTTTGATCCCATGCTTTAATTTAGTATTTTGTGATTCAAAAAGTTCTGCACCAGATGTCAAAAAATGCAACGAACTAAACACTTCAGAACTGCCGCGCTGTTTTACCTGATATTGAACCAGTCCCTCCTCTGAAACCTCCCCTAAAAGATCAAAGCTAAAAACTCCGTGTTCTGTCTTAATAGAAATTCCTTGAGCGTCTTTAAACCACTCAACCATCAATTGATCTTTCTCATTTATTTTTACTTGCACTATTCCATGTAAACCTATTGGTAATTTTGCAAAATCAAAATGCCAAGCTCCTACCTGCCCTTTTAGTGCACTCATGAGCGCAGCCCCTCTGTTTTTGACTGTTTAGTCCAATAAAATTCAGTTGTCGGGTTGACTGTGCCATCATGTAAAGAGATATTTTCTTCGATTAATTGATAGAGAGAAACAGCTAGCGCGGCCTCTAATGTAACATCCTTAGTAAAAATCTGTTTTAGCTCTGGCTCCTTGGCAATAAGATCTGTCGGAGTATCTCCTTTCAAAACTTTTTTATTGCGCACCAGTTTTTGTAAAAGAAATAAATTTGTTTTTAATGACCCTATCTTATGTCCTTGTGCATTTTTCAGAGGTTCAACTCTTATTTCATCAAGTGAAACCCGCAGTCTGGCTAGAGCTTTTTCGCGTGTTTCACCCCAAACAGAAATTTTTGCTATCATCGGATCATAGTACATACTTACTTCTGTTGGACTTTTAAAGGCACTATCCACCCTAACAAATGGACCGCTAGCAAATTCGATAAATCCAATACTACCTGGTGCTGGCAAAAAACTCTCCGGATCTTCAGCATAAAGTCTGACTTCGATACTATGTCCAGTCCTCGGAGGTATTTCGGGCAATTGTAACTCTCCTATTGCTTGTAGAAGTTGCCATTCGACCAAATCCACTCCAGTCACCCACTCTGTCACAGGATGCTCTACCTGAAGCCTAGTGTTCATTTCTAAAAAATAAAAATTTCCTTGTTCATCTACAATAAACTCTAACGTTCCAGCACTTTGGTATTTAATATTTTTTATAATTTTCAATGCTGCTTCAAATAATTTCTCACGTGTTTTTGGAAAAAGCTCTAAAACCGGCGATGGTGTTTCTTCTAAAATTTTTTGATGCCTTCGTTGGATTGAGCACTCACGCTCGCCCAAATGGATGCCACCACCTTTGCCATCTCCAAAAACCTGAACTTCGACATGATGTGGGGATAAAATTAGTTTTTCTAAATACAAATCACTATCACCAAAAGACTTCTCTGCTTCTCTCGAGGCTGCTTCAAAGGACGACTCAAGAAATTTTTCGCTTTCAACCTGCCTCATCCCTTTGCCTCCACCACCTGCTTTTGCTTTTAGTAACACGGGATATCCGATTTCTTTTGCAAGTTGTTTAGCTTCTTTTACGCCACTTAATGCTCCGTGACTGCCGGGGACACGGGCTATGTTTAGTTGGTCCATTGCCATACGGGCAGCAACCTTATTGCCCATAAGCGCCACGCACTTTGCACTAGGGCCAATAAAAATTAAATTTGCTTTCTGACAAGCCTCAATAAAATCTGCACGCTCACTTAAAAAACCATATCCAGGATGAATCAGTTTAGCTTTTGATTTTCTTGCAATGTCTAAAATACTAGAAATATTTAAATAACTATCCTTGGGTAATATGCCACCTAAACAATAGGCTTGATCACACATAAATACATGTTCTGAACTCTGATCCGCCTCTGAATAAACCGCAACAGTAGGGAAACCGAGTAATTTACACGTCCTAGCTATGCGAATAGCAATTTCACCACGATTTGCAATCAAAACAGTTGGTCTATTTGGTTTCATAATCAGTTAGCACTATAGTGGAATATTGCCATGTTTTCTAGAGGGCACTCGTTCTCTTTTACCTTTGAGAAGCCGTAGACACTGAATCAATAATTCTCTAGTTTGCTCAGGCACAATAACTTCGTCTATATAACCAAGTTCTGCAGCCTTATATGGATTAGCAAAAGTGGTTTTATACTCCTCAGCTAGACGATCGCGAACTTCTGTCCCTTTCTTTTCTTTTTCAGCACGTGCAATTTCATCCCTATATAAAATATTAATAGCTCCTTCGGATCCCATAACAGCAATTTCAGCTGTAGGATATGCGAAGTTAAAGTCTGCACGAATATGTTTAGAGCTCATAACATCGTACGCTCCGCCATAAGCTTTTCTAGTAATCACAGCAAGCTTTGGAACTGTAGCCTCAGCATACGCATAAAGCAACTTGGCTCCGTGTTTGATAATTCCGCCATACTCTTGGGAAGTACCTGGTAAAAATCCAGGCACATCTACAAAAGTAACAAGTGAAATCTGAAATGCATCGCAAAAACGCACAAAACGCGCTCCCTTTAGAGAAGCTGCAATATCCAAGCAACCCGCCAAGCAAGAGGGCTGATTTCCGACTACTCCCACTGTTTGACCACCTAGGCGCGCAAAGCCTACCACAATATTTTGTGCATAATGTGAGTGAACTTCTAAAAATTCGGCCTGATCCACTACATCAGCAATTATTTTCCTCATGTCATAGGGCTGATTGGATTGCGTAGGCAAAATTTTTGCAATTTCTAAACATTTTCTATCTATTGGGTCTTGTATTGACTTTAATGGCGCTGGATCTAAATTATTGGATGGCAAATAATCCATTAACTTTCTTACCATTTGTAAGCACTTGGCTTCATTTTCAGCAACAAAATGTGCCACACCGCTTTTTTCTGCATGTGTATCGGCCCCACCAAGTGCTTCCTTACTAACCTCTTCGTGTGTTACAGTTTTAATCACATCAGGACCCGTAACAAACATGTAAGACGTATTTTCTGCCATAAAAATAAAATCAGTAATTGCGGGACTGTACACCGCTCCACCTGCACAAGGACCTAGGACAACACTTATTTGTGGAATTACGCCACTGGCCTGAACATTTCTCCAAAAAATCTCTGCATATCCGCCTAGACTTTCCACTCCCTCCTGAATCCTGGCTCCCCCTGAATCATTGAGTCCAATCAATGGGGTTCCAGTTCTTAAAGCCAAATCCATAACCTTACAAATTTTTAAGGCATGACCTCCAGCCAGACTGCCTCCAAAAATTGTAAAATCTTGAGAAAAAACATAGACTGTTCTGCCAAAAACTTTGCCATACCCGGTAACAACCCCATCACCTAAATATTTTTGCTCTTGCATGCCAAAATCTATACAACGATGTGTAACAAATTTATCTAATTCAATAAAACTGCCTGGGTCTAATAAAAGATCCAATCTCTCTCTTGCGGAAAGCTTGCCAGCAGAATGCTGCTTTGCAATTCTTTCTGCTCCCCCGCCTTGCTCTGCTTGTTTTTCCTTCTCTGCCAATATGTTTAATTTTTCTAAATAGGTCATTCTTAAATGAATACACCAAAACCCACCGCGTCAACAAATTAATTTTGAATTAGACAGTGTATTAATGTTTGAGATCAAAACCATACGGATAGCGCCAGCCCTCGTATTCTCCAGGTCCGCCTTCGCCGTAAAATTTACGCTCTTGCTCAAACAATGTTCTGCCTCCCATATAAATCCTTAATGCTCCCAAAAAACCGATTATAGGTTTTGGGCTAATAGTACTACCATTTATTACTATATCACCAGAAGTAATAAGTTCGAAAGTGACAATAGGAGTGATGGGAAACCCAAACCCCAACTCCCCTAATACACCAGTTCCAGTGGCTTTATTGAAGCTATCTATCCCTGCTGCCACGCCCGTTCTTTGCCACAGAATTGGAGCAACCCCAGCAGTTAAAAAAACTCTTTTTCCATCCAAACGAACACAGCCATAAGGGCCGTGTACAGAATAAAAATTTGTACCATCAGATCCGGTACTAAACCGTTCTTGAATAACAAAATGAAACCGCATAGAAGAAGCTTCAGAACCAAAATCTAGTCCTAATGAAAACATAATAGAAGTACCAAGGTTCAAATTTTTAGGAGCACTATCACCAAAAAAAGGTGAAGCACTCCGTATAAGCGAAACGCCACCACCAAGTTCATAATAAGGGCGAACCCCGGCAGAACTACACTCAGTAAAAAGTAAAAATAAAAAAATAAATTTATACATGTCTTGATCCGTCAACAGGCAACAGGGAACTGTTACTGAACTGTTTCCTGTTACTGAACTGTTTCCTGTTACTGTTACTGTTACAGTTTACAGGACTGTTTCCTGTTACTGAACTGTTTTCTGAAGTTATCGTTAAATAACGCTACGCGCAAGCGCATTCTTCTACAAGATCACAATACCACACTACAAAATCAATACTTGAAAGTATTGATTATTTTTTAAAGTAATATTACATAGTTTTTTCACCTAACACTTTTCTTGCTTCGAGCAAATTATGACAAATGCTTCTATATTTTGATTTCTATGAATTTTACGAGTGGTTTTTTACTAACGTAACTTCGTCAAAAGACGAAATTATGTCAGGGGTTAAAAAGATTATCCTTTCATTTTCAGTGACATGCGATGTTGATTTATTGCAAACGTCAAAAGAGTTTTTACAACAGCTTGCCGGCTGATATTTAGCTCCTTTGCAAATTGATCTAATTGCTTTAGCATCGAACGAGTAAAATCAACATTAACTCTTTGAATGTTATTTAAGGGCGGCATTTTATGACCTTTTGTAAAATAGCCATTTACATTTTTGTTCTGAAGAGCTTCCTTTTCAATGTCCTCAATTGATATTTTATTTAATTTATGTTTCGTCATATAATTTCCTTTCCGAAGTGGTAGAAGGCGCGGCAGAGGGAGGTGTTTTTGGAGTAAGCTTATCTTATGCTGCCATTTTTGTTAGCTTCGGCAGACGTCGCTTATCGAGGCCATATTTTTCTACTTTCATAATAAGGCCTGCTCTAGAAATTCCCAATTCCTTAGCCAATCGGCTTTTGTTATAACCCGTTCTCCTGAGACCTTCTCGAATCATTGTTTTCTCTAATTCCTCTAAAGCGTCCTTCAGCTTACCGGCCACTCTAACACCTTGCATTTTGCCATGCTCACCAAATTCACGAATACGACTCGAGAGCTGCTCGGCATTAATCTTCTCCTCTGAACCACTGAGCACAATTAGCCTTTCAATTTC
>JACRAO010000106.1 GCA_016213345.1 Bdellovibrio sp.
CCTAACCGGACTTTAGTTTTTATGACTTATGCAGGAGAAGAAGTCGGTCTACTTGGCAGCCTCGATATTGCATAAAATTATAAAGGACAAAATAAAAAAATTGCTGGAGTACTTCAGTTTGATATGACCATGTTTCCCGGAACTTCTCACAAACTTACTTTTATTAATGATCATGTTGATACGAAACTTACAAAATTTGTAGAAGGCTTAGTCGATCAATATATAAAGGTACCATGGACCGAATCCAGTTGTGGTTATGCTTGTAGTGATCACGCCAGTTGGACGAGATACGGTTATCCAAGTGCCTTTCCCTTTGAGGCTCCATTTGACGAATATAATAAGAAAATTCATACGTCGGGTGACACGCTTGATAATAACTTGGATATTCTATTTGGGTCTTATTTTGCAAAACTTTCGTTGGCTTTTGCAGTAGAGTTGGCACAAGCGAGTTTGTAGAGCGAACTTTTTAAAATATCTGTAGTTTTTTAATAAACTATAAATTATTTCAAACATAAAGATTGCATTGCATTATTTTGTATTATACACACCAAGTCACGGGTACGATAAATATGTACTTTTAAAATAAGGAGAATGTCTTATGATCAAAATTAATAAAGTCTATTTTTTCGTTATTTTTACCGTAATATTTCTTAGTTTTCTTTCTCAAGCAGGGGATATTCTTCCCACTCTAAATGCGGTTCCAAAGAACTTAAATAGCATCGAAAGTCAGCTCATGCGCTTTCCTGGTCAGACCATGTTTTTAAATTATGATGCTCCTAGGTTTCGCTATGCTCGTGATTTGGAGCGCAATGTGGCTACCGGCGGTAAACAAAGGGCACAACAAGAGTCAGACATTTTTAAAGTCGGTAAATCAGGAACTAAACTCTTATTTCTCTTAAATAATTATCGGGGATTGCAAGTGGTCAGTTTTGCTGCAGGTTCGGAGTCTCCTAAACTTTTAGGCAGAGTAGCTGCTACAGGAAATTGGCCAAGCGACATGTATTACGACGAAGCTAATGACCGCCTTATTGTATTAGAAAGATTGTGGTACGATGATTCAAAGGTTAACAATAACGCTCTTGATGTCGTTCAGAGCCGGTTGCTGTTTTATGATGTAAAAGATCCGTCAAATCCTAGCATTTCTTTCGAATTGCCATTAGTTGGAGAATTCGCAGATTCACGTATGGTGGGCGATGTCCTCTATGTAGTGACAAGTAGTAGACCGTATGGTTTTAATTCACAAAACGGAGAAAATAAACCCAAAGGCTATGTCCACTCGGTAAAACTTTTACCTAAAAAAGCCGAAACTATTCAAACATTAGAGCTTTCACTGCCGTCTAGTTCACGTGAAAACATGAATATTGTAGAAGTCGAAGAAGGCGGTGCTTATAAATATTATCTTTTATCAGTTCTATCTGAAAGCGGATGGGGTTGGTGGGATCGCAATTCGCTTGTCGAAGTAGTTGATATTTCGAGTGAAGAAGGCAAAATTAAATCGTTAATGACAGTTTCTGCTAAGGGTGTAATTAATGAGCGTTCCTGGACACATATTAAAAATGGAACCCTAATAGTAACAAGTAACTACAGTACGGCAGATGTATCAAATAGTAATGGCAATAGTGTGCAGAGGATTGCGGTAGAAACCTTTACACTTCCAAAAGAAAATCAGTCAACTTTGAGTGAAAAACAGGCTGAGTTTAGACGACTTTGGATTGATAATGAATTAGATAAGTTGCATGTCAGTGCTGATGAGAGAGAACGTCAGTACCAAGTACTTTTGAGTAACTCGGACTTTGGGCTGAAAGGTCAGTTTGTAGCAACTGACGGAAAACTAAGAAAAGTAGTAGCTGATAGCATTGTTACTGCTGGTGACACTCAAGGACAGAATGCGTCTATTCAAGATGTGAGATATGTAGGGGATCTGCTCTATGTTTTTTGGGCTCCACAAAATCAAAAGGATCCATTTGATTTGTTTAATATTAAAAACCCACAGCAAGGAGTAAGTTTTATTAAAAGACTGTATTTTGATGGATGGATTGAGAAAGCATTTCCTATAGTTTTTGAAAATAGAAACTTTGTTTTAGGGTTGGGTTGGATCGTTGAAAATATAAATAACGAAAGAGGGACGCGTTATCCTCAGGCTATGCTTTTTGAAGTTTCAGGCGAAGGTGAGCAGGCACGAGCTGTTGATCTTGCACAGCTTTCGTTGAAAGGCAGCAAGCACTCATGGACAAATTTTGATCTTCAAGATAAATTTTTTGATATTAAAAGTACAAGCGACGGTCTTGGTGCTGTGATGTTTACTCTTTCGTCATGGAATGACAGTGGAGACGACAATGAAGGATATGCAAGTGGAGGAAAACTAATTGGATTTAATCTTAAAAATGCAGCATTAGGAAGGGCAAAAGAAGTATTTAAAACAGGTGCCATGTTGTCTGCGCCTGGAGATTGGTTAAGGCGTGTATTTACTAATCCAGAAATTGACCGAGTCAATACTTTTTCTGATTCAGCATTGGGTGTTTTTGATATTCAAGCAATTGGATTGGAAAATGCTATTGTAAAGGCAGCTAATGTCTTAGAGTTAGCAAGAAATATTGTAAATTATGTTACGTTTAAGACGCCTTCTGGTGTGGAGCGTGGAATTCAGGTTATTAGCTCCGAAAGTTGGACAAATAGTGCTAATCAAAACACTGTCTTGCGACTTGTAAATATAACAAAAGCTGACTCTGAAAAACATGAAATTTTAGGTGAGCTTATATTAGGCGGCAGTTTTAGGGACATGTTTTTAGACTTAAATAGCAACAGCTTGTTTATGGCAACTAATGCCAGTGAGAGAAAAGGCAATGATTATTCTGTGAAATCAATGTTGCATAAAGTTAGTTATGCAGGATCAAGTGGAGCAGAGGTATTAGCAATAGATCAAACTCTTACACTGCCTAAAAGTGAAAAAAATAAAATATCAGTTAATACAAGTAGGCATTTATTTTTAGATGGCGAAAAGCTTTTACTGGCTGATGATAGTGGGCAAATTTTTATTGTAGATGTAAAGTTATTTAAGGATATCCAGAAAGTTGATTTTAGTGGTTGTGATATGAGTACTATTGATTCTGGTACTAATGACAAAATGAAATATGGTGAACTATTGTTGCTCAGTGAAGATAAGAATACATTTTGGCTTGCAACGAGTGAATCTGTAAATGATCCAAAGAATAAGAACATTAAATATTCTCGAAACTTTGTGTCTCCTGTTACTTTTCAAGGAACCAAAGCAGCTTGTGGTGCCAGAATTAATATTCCTGGGCAGCTAATTGTAACTCCAAAGAGTGGACACCTGGTTACTAAAGAAGAACGCTTAATGGATCCAGGATCACTTTTTGTTAAAAAATCTAAGCAACCTTCGCAGCAAAAGAGACAAAATACAATTGAGTCCTTAGAGGTTACCGATGATGGTAAATTTGCTAGTTTAAAAGACGATTATGTTCCGAGGGCTTTTGATTTTTACCAAGATATAAAGACAGTTGGCAAGGGGAGGTTAGGTTATTTATTTTGGGAAGAAACATCTTCAGGGTACATGCCGTTTATGTCAAGATTTTGGCCCAGGGCACGGGTTTCCGGCGGACATTTTGTAGTTTTAGGCTTTGGTGAGGATTTGAGGTTTAATGAAACTGTAATAGATGTATCACCAGATGTGCTTTTAAATGCAACATTGGTGTCTGTAGTGTCTGATCCTAAGGCAAATGGAAGTTACTTGGGGATTTTAAATAATGGCAAAAGATTTCAAGTCATAAAATGGACTGAAGATAATTTTAGGCCATCTGTGCTTGCAGTTAAGAGTGCCGATCCAAACACAAATGCACTATCAAATGCTAAACAATGGATCACGGCTCCTTCTTGGTGGTGGGGCGGTTGGAACACTAATAGTGGATTACACTTTACTGAAGGCAAAAGAAGTTTTGAGGTTTCTCTTGGGATGAGCGGAGTTCTGCAGTTTTATTTGGCAGAATAATGCTCTAGTAAACCTTCCCTCAGTGCGGAGTGGATTGGGATCACTTGCTTTGCGTTTAGAGCTAGCATTGAGGCTTCGAGTAGGAGCGCGCCTGCTAAAATCATCTCTGTTCTGCTCGGGTCTATACCATCGAGTTTTAAGATTTGCTTTTTTGATAAGGACGACAAGATGTAAATAAGATCTCTAAGGGCTTCTGGTGTTAAAAATTTTAGCCTTGTCTGCCTCCTTGTAAGTTTTGCCAGTGATCTAATAGTTCCACTCGATCCAAGGAAAACGAGTGAATTACTATATTTCGTAGATATAAAAGAAGATTTGATGGTGCTGTAAACATAAAGCTGGAGTTTTAGTATATCCTCCTGGCTAGGAGGAATAGTTTTTAAAAACACTTGCTGAAGTCTAGCAACCCCTAATGGAAAGCTTTTGGGGGTAATAAGCTTTTTGTCTTTGAATAGACTGATTTCTATGCTGCCACCTCCAATATCGATATGGCCAAAATTTTGTCTGCGTATTATTTCGTGTGCCAAAATACCGTTGGCAATGAGCTTAGCTTCTTGAGATCCCGAAATTATACGAATTGAAATTCCTGTTTGCTTTTTTATTCTTGAAATTAATTGATAACTATTTTTCGCTTCTCTTAATGCACTTGTACCTACTGCAATTACTTTTTTGACATGAAATTTGAGACAGGTTTTTTTAAAGTTTCTAAATACGCGTACTGTTCTTTGCATTGCCTTTGTGTCAAGTCGTCCAGTGGTAAACACTTTATCGCCTAACTTGATCATAATTTTTTTATGATATAGTTGATGTGTTTTTTTGTTTGCTCTAAGTTGGTGAATATCAAACCTTACTGAGTTAGTTCCTAGGTCGACAATTGCGATCTGCATAATTTATTATGACTAAATATTTGAAAATAATCCACCTGATTTCTATGGCGTATTTCTATCGCGGATTTCTGTCAAATTGAGCCAAGTTCTACTTCTGGGTTTGCAAAGATTCTTTTAGTGGCTTTTACCATATGGCTTGCTTTGACGCCGTCAATTAGCCTATGGTCAAAAGTAGCACAAATTCTGATCATTTTTGTAATATGTGCTTTCCCGTCTCTAGCAACTACAGCGTCATATGTAGATCCAAGTGCAATCAATAAAGGTATCCTCGAATACGGCACCAATGGCGCAAATGCCATGTCCAGTCCCAACGAACCAATGTTGGTAAGCATCATGCTTCCAAAGGCATCTTTTGGGCTGCCAAGCAAAGGTGACCAAAGATTAAGTGTGTACATAAAAAATCCTGCAAATCCTAAAATGAAGCTAGATGCCCAGCCTGGAAGGCCACCCATAAGATTTTTCATTTTTGTAAAACTTGTATCTTTTTTTTGTTTAATAAGATTGACCCTGGCTTCTATTTCTTGAGCGATTTTGGTAATTGTTTTTTGGTCGGCATTTCTGACAGTCATACCGGAGAGGTCTTCGCCTGTTGTATCTGATGCAACTTGAAAAAATATGTCTATGTTTTTCCTGGGATAAAGTCTACCAAATCTTAAGACACAATTGATCGAAGGATTTTCCTTTAAAACTTTGGCAAAAGTCATGCCTGTAAAATGAGATAGAGTAATTCGTAAGCCCGTTTTTTGTCTTAGTTTTTCGATATAGGCAAGTGCTGCTGAAACATCTATTTCGAGGCATCCATAAACACTGGGATCTCCTACAGTTTTCCATGTCCCAATGGCTACTTTTCTCCAACTTGACAGAAATAACGGCGGGCCTAGATCCACATTCTTTGAGATTAATGACTGCATATTAAATAAGTCTAATAATACACTTATTTATGTCTGGCAACGGCAGTTTTTACTTCTTGGAGTGCCCAAAGAGATGCTTTTTCGGTGTATTTTTTCTCAACTTGTTTAAACAGGTTGGCGTGTTGGTTAATACGACTCAAATAATCTTCTGGGTCCTCAGAGAGCATTACAGCAGTTTTGTCTTGAGTTTGTGCGGGTACCCTGTTTGCGTCATAGTCTTGGTTGTTAGAAGCTGCAGAAATCGCGCCTCCACCAAGATCTGTTTCGCTGGAGTTGTGACCACTGCCACCGCCTCCACCACCGCCAGAATAAGTGCCAGACGCTTCTACTGGAGATTTAGCAGCAAGAAGCTTGTTTTGTTGAGCTAAAGGATTTTCTCCAGTTTTTTCACCACCTAGCGAAGGCGAAAATGAGTTTCCCTGTGATCCTGTATCTGCAACACCTGTACCACCTACAGACGAAGATTTCTCTGATTTATCTGGAGTTAAGCCTTTTTTTAGTAAATCTTCAGTTTTTTTGTCATAGGGTGTAAGCTGCGCTTTTGATGTGTCTTCTGATGCATTTTTCCCTAAAATAGCTTGTCCATAAGGCATGTTGCCACCTGCTGGTGTGCCACCCAACAGGCCACGTGCAAGTGCAAGCTCTCTTTCAGCTGCCGCAACGTGTTCTGCGGCTGTTGCGTTGTTACCAGGAGGTACGGCACCGACTGGGTCTGGTTTGTATGGATCATTGCCGTTTCCATAATCTGGTGGCATCATAGGAGGTGGCTGTGATTGTTGTCTTTCTTTATTGCAGTTTGCAGTAAAAATAAAAGTTATTAGTAATATGCCCAAAACAGGCAAGTTATCTTTCTTTTTCATATACTCTCTCTTTCTATAGGGTCATTTTAGCAATAGGTTAGCAATAGGTTTGCAGTAAGGAGCAATTCTTTCGTCAAAATATTTTTCAATTTCTATAGGCGTTACTTCGTTTGCTACTTTGTTAACACACTTATGACAAGTTCCCATGGTTTTGCATGAACCGCAGGATTTGCCGACTTTATATTCTATACGATTTCCTACCAGACCAACCAGTTCTTTGTTATAAAACTCTGCCCAATTGCCAAACTTTCTTTTGAATTCCATTTCTGCATCATAATGAATGCTGCAAATAGCAACACGAGTGGCAACGGTTTCTATCCTGTAAATTATGCTTCTCAAAAGGAGCACCAGTTGCCGTAATTTTTCGGTCATAGCGTTTTTTTGTGCAAGTGGAGTATTGATTTTCAGAGCAAGTTTGTTGTCGTTTTTTGTTTCTGAAAGAGCGAGAAAATCATCAATGTCTTTTTCTTTTAAAATGACTTTTTTGAAATCATCTTCACTTATTTTTTGATCTTTGGATAAATTCAAAATTTTTTCAGATAACTCTTTGCTTTCATTAACCAGTTGTTCCATCTTTAATGCCATCGACTGGCATCCTTTGGCGTAGGCAATGGTTTTATTTGTTTTGGCTCTTTCTAAAACCTCATTCATTTTATTATCAATAAGAATAGGTAAAATGCCATCGTACCAGGCTTTTGCGTCTTTACCTGGACGAATAAAAATTTGACCACTTGATGCAACATAAACGTCTGTACTTGGTCCACAGGGAGTGTTTTTATAATTTTCTTTGCTTTCGAATTTATATTTGTCATAGGCTTTTGAACAGCGACTACAAACTGTTTGTGAGTAAAATGTACTTTCTCCGCTGCTTAGATCAACCCGTCTTCCGCCATCTGGAAAGGTGATCTTGTTGTTCTCGGCGTCTATACCGTCGTTATATAAAAATGGTATGTATTGTTTTGTAAAGTAGTGAGTTATTTCATCGGTAAATTTTTTAATAACTGCTGGTTCTCTTTTAGTCGTGGCTTGTAGATTTGCGCGATCACTCTCGTCGCACGCTCTTAAAAATCCAGGGCCACACGGAATTCGTACAGTGCGCAGTTCTTCGGATGCTAGTGATTGTGTAATGACACACGTGCCTGTGAGTATGGCTATAGAAAGATTAAATAAGCATTTTTTTAATGATATAATTCTTATTAACTTTCCCGCGACCATTGTGTCCTCCCCTATCTGTCCCAGTGCGTTATACCTATATAATAAAAAATTCTTTCTAAGTTGACAATAATAATATACTATTAAGTTGTAATTAGTTATTTTGTATAAAAAGGGGGGTGTCATTTGTGACACAGATTGCAGTTAAGCTAGTATTATTTTTGGTTTTATTAGGTTTTAGGGCCGCTCAGGCCGATTCATTGTCAGATTCTGAGCAGAAATATGCAGATGCTCAAAATCAGTATTTTGATACGCTTTTACATTCTCCCCCTAAAAACGACACAGAACGCAAGGCGTTACAAGAAAAAATTCTTAAACCTGCTCTTATGGAGCTCAATCAAGTTTTACAAAAAGAAAATGAAAA
>JACRAO010000105.1 GCA_016213345.1 Bdellovibrio sp.
TAAGACCGATGCTCTATCCAGTTGAGCTATGGGTGCCCATAATTCATATAATTCACATATCTAGTGACTTGTGCAATCATAGCACTTTTTAGATTCAAATTCACTAGGATGTTCAATTTGGATTGTTGTATGTAAAATACCAAAATTTTTTTCTAGGAGTGAACTGGCTTTATGCAAAAGTTCTTTTTGGTTTTCGGATATTAAGTGCACACTTAGAGCATGCCTTCCGCTGGCTACTGTCCAAATATGTAAATCATGAACCTCTTGAACCCCTTTTAATTCAGATAAGTCTTTTTTTACCTCCTCTGGATCTACACCAGAAGGCGTGGATTCCATTAACACATGAAAAGACTCTTTCACAAGTTTCCAAGAACTAAACAACATGAGCAAAGAAAAAATAATACTAATAATCAGATCAATGGGCCGCCACCCTGACAACCAGATTACTGCACCAGCTACAATTGCACCAATACTACCAAGCGAATCGGTAAACACATGGAGATAAGCTGCCTTTACATTAAAATTTTTCTTTTGTGCGTCTTTTAATATCCACATACTAAGTAAATTTGCGCCAAGTCCAACAAGCGCAATAACAAAAACTGCAAATCCTTTAATTTCTGGTAGATTACCTATACGCAAAATAGCCTCGTAAATAAGCATTCCAGCCAAAAACCAGATCAAAAGCCCATTTCCTAAAGCAGCAAGAATTTCTACACGATGGTAGCCAAAACTCATCTTTGGAGTCGAAGGCCTTTGAGCTATCCAGGCAGCAATAATGCTAACACTGAGCGCTCCAACATCGGTTAACATGTGAGCCGCATCAGATATAAGAGCCAGACTTTTTGTATAAAGCCCTCCAAAAAATTCGATAAACATGAAAATAAGTGTAATAATTAATGCTTTAATAAGAACATTAATAGAACCATGATGAGACTTAGCCGTAACATGAGTATTATGTTTCATAGCATGCGGTGGATAGTTTAACTTACAAACCCTATCATTGCAAGGCACAGGCAATAGGATATGTCTATTAGCTACTAGATAAATATTAATTAGTAATCAACTTACGCAAGTTTGTTTCGAAATAATTTGCTATATCTACCTGAATTTGACCCCATTTTTACTCACTACAATTTGATCATTTCCTAAAATTTCTAATTTCCTCTACTAAAAACGGTAAAATTGATTCGCCACACATCTTTTTTTGCTTGCTTTATTCTGAACTGTAGTGAGTAATATACTCACTATGAGCTTTATTAGAAAATATAAAAAGAATGGTCAAATTTATTTAGCTGAGGTCGAGTCAGTGCGTGTCGATGGAAAAGTTGTTCAACGATTTATTCGATATGTTGGACGCGAAGCAAATGGTAAATCTATTTTGTCATGTTCGATATCAGAAGCAGAAATTGAGTCCGTTAAACTTTCTGGTCCTTTAATGGCACTGCACTCAATTGCATCTGAGATTAATTTACCATCCATGCTTGGCGATTATTCTGATGAGATTTTAGCTATGACCTATGCGCACTGCCTAGATTACAAAAGTCTAAACAATATTGTTCCCTTGCACGATCTTTTAGATAGAAAACTGATATTATTTTCATTTTTTCTTGGATAAGTCTTTCCAAGTTTCAAGTTAACGCCCTTCGGGCGAGACTTTTTAAGACATCGTATTTTTAGCTTTTTTTGGCTATTTATTTTGTTTTTTACTTGTCTTTTATGCGGTTTTTAGTTAATAACAAAACAGCTTTTAGAAAGAAATATTCTTAAAAAAACTTAGGTTTTTAAGAATATTTCTTTACATAACTTTGTGATCTTTAAACTAAAAGATTGGAGACCTTATGCAAAGCTTAATACATGCTCAAATGTCTCAAATATCTGGTAGCACTTTAAACTTCTCTTTTAAGTCTCTTTCAAATACTGAGCTTGTTTCAAAGCTAAAAACTAAAGTATTAGAAGAAAGAAAAGCATTAACAGAAATATTGCATTTGCTTAGGGAAGTAGAGTTAAGAAGGCTTTATGCGCTATATGGTTACAGTAGTTTGTTTAATTTTGTTGTAAACGAACTCGGGTATGACGAAAGCAGTGCATATAGAAGAATAGAAGCAATGCGTCTTATGAAAGACTTACCAACGCAAGAGGCTAAAAAAGTAGAAACCAGGCTTGAAGAAGGAAAAGTAAGTTTAACAAATCTTAGCTCACTGCAGGGTTTTATAAGACGAAA
>JACRAO010000008.1 GCA_016213345.1 Bdellovibrio sp.
ACTCCTTTGAGTCCAATACCGCCTCTTTGCCTTTCAAAATGTGTCCAAAAATGTTTAAGCCTAGGTAAAAGATAACCAAGTTTTGCAAGCTCTACTTGAGTTTTGGCTTCTTTTGTTCGAGCATGACGCGAAAAAATTTCTATGATCACACCAGGTCGATCCAAAATTGCTTTAGTGAAAAGTTTTTCAAGATTATGAAGCTGAACGGGTGAAAGCTCAACATCGATTGCAAAAATATGAGCTTGATGCAAATCCAGCATATTTTTAATTTCTTCGCACTTGCCCTTGCCAATATAAGTCGCAGGGTGAATGGATCTGATTTTTACAAGCATTGAATTAGCTGTTTTTATACCTAAAGTAGACAAAAGTTGTTCTAGCTCTTTGAGAGAGTCATCTTCAAACCCAACACAGATGGCTTTTAATTCGTCTGTGCTTGCAAATCGTGGTAATAATGATTCGGTTTTTTCTATCATATGCTATTACTAGCTTTTAATTTTAACATATTTGTCATAGTCTATGTCTAACTATGACAATTCAGATATAATTGATAACATAATTTAGGCTAATTTTTTTCTATTTTAAAAATAATTTACAGAACCGGCCTTTGGGGAGCCGGATGCGATTCGGCCAGGATGGCCAAGGGGTCCCAAAAGAGCCAGGATGGCACCCGGTGAGGGAAATTATTTTTAAAATAGAAAAAAATTCGCCCAAACTATGTTACCAGCTATAATACAATACTCACGTGCCCAAAAAAGACAGGAGGGTGAGCATGAATAACGCAGTCGTCAATGTTAATGGTGAAATAGTCAAAGGCCCTGAAGCCAAAATTTCTGTTTTCGACCGCAGTTTCCTCTATGGCGACAGCCTGTATGAGGTGGTTCGTTCTTATGGAAATATGTTTACCTACGTAGACGAACACATGGAAAGACTACAAACATCTGCAAAACTTTGCCAAATGGATTTAGCTCAATCACCTGAGTTTTTGAAACAAGAACTAACTCGAACATTTGGAAAATATAGAGAAATTTTTCCACAATTTGCTTCTAAAGATACATATTGTCGTATTGTTATAAGCAGAGGAGTCGGAAACATTGGTTTTGGGCTTCCTTGCATAATCTCAGGCAGCCATTATTATCTAATTTTACAGCCCCTTAATCCACCTACACCCGAACAATATCAATGCGGATTTCACTTAAAAATCTCTACTCGCTTAAGGAACCACCCAAAAGCGTTAGATCCTGCTATGAAATCAGGCAATTATCTAAATAACATATTGGCATACTTAGAAGCCGCAAACGAAAACTACGACGACGCATTACTCTGTAACGCCGATGAACACATAACAGAGGGAACAACATTTAATATTTTTTATGTACGCCATGGCACGCTTGCAACACCTCCTTTGGATATCGGCATTTTAGCCGGAATTACACGAGCCAAAACAATCCAGATTGCAAAAAAACTGAATTTACCAGTAATAGAAACACGTTTTCCTAAAGAACGTTTATATGAAGCTGATGAAGTTTTTATAACTAGTACAATTAAGGAAATTTTTCCTATTACACGCATTGACAATCGCACTATTGGAACCGGAGAACCAGGACCAATCACTAAAATACTTTCTCGTGCTTATACCGATCAAACAAAATGGCTATCTGCATAATTTGTGATTACTTCCAATTTGACATAACCTAGCACATCTCAGTACAATTAAGAGATGTCGAGCATAAACGCATGGGTTTATTTATTTTCTCGTTTTACGGCTGAACTAATTCTTTTCGAATCACTGATCATTTTTGCACTCTTAGCATTTTATTCAGGATATTGGATTTTAGTAAAACGACGCATGGGGTTAAGTTCAAGTTTAATTCCTGCAGAAGTCGTGAAACATTACTTAGGGGATCTAATTATAAATGCCGAAGGCGTAAAAACTCAGCTTTTTGGAGAAGTACCGTTACAAGGGAGCACTAAAATTAGTGCTTCAGGTGCTATGGATTTTACACTTTTAGAAAAGATTTCTGAACTTGAAAATAAAATAAACGAAAAAGAAAAATTAATTCAAAATGCAAATAAAGAAAAAGAAAAAATAGAAAAAGAACTTTCTCAAGCCAAGAGCGCACCTTCTAAAGAAGGTTTTGTGTCAGCATCTGGAATTCAAACGGCTGATGTCGAAGCATTGAAAGAAAAAATTCAGAATTTAGAAGAAAGACTTGCCGAATACAGCGTCATCGAAGACGACTTGGCAAACCTCAAAAAATTGCAACAAGAAAATGTACAACTTAAATCACTCTTAAATGGCAGTGGAATCCAAGTACCAGATTTAGCACAAGCAGTAAAACCACAAACTGCGTCTCCCAGTGTATCGCCAACTGTAGCACCCACTGCGCCTCCCAGTGTACCACCAATTGTACCTCCAATTCAGTCAGCTAATACGGCTCAAGCACCTCAAGCCACAAGTCCACCTACATTACCAGAACCTAAAAAAGCTCCAATGCCTACGCCACCTGCCGCTGCTACAACAGGGACAAATAAACCAGGACCAGAAAAAAGTGACGAAGACTTAGTAGCTGAATTTGAAAAAATGCTAAAGAGTTAATATGAACTATAAACAGTTGCATTTGCAGTTACTGTTACTGTTACCAATACTATTATCCAGCCTCACCTGCTCCGCTTTTGCCACTACACCTGTAGAATTTAAAAATTTCTCTATAAAAAAGCAAATCAATATACTAAGAACAGAACTCGAAACTACAAAGTCTAATTCGTTTGAAATACTTTTACAGACCTGGTCAGAAAAATATGGCACTTTAGCATTTTTTCCTTTAATAGCTATAGCAAAAGAAAAAAATGTTCCCGATCAAAAACGCTATATTGCGCTTATGGGTGCCACAAAGCTTGCAACACTACTTAACGGAAAGGATAATATAAAAAATTTCGTCCCTTTTCTGAAAGATCCTTCATGGATGATTCGTAGCGGTGCGCTCAATGCATTAAAAGCAGCAAATGAATCTAAACTTGGAGAAGCTGTTTTACCCATGATTTACGATCCCGCACTCGTAATTCGCGTTCAGGTAATTGATGTCCTATCAAAACTACATCCCACAGGAACACTGAAAGCACTGATCAGTTCTTTAGAGTTTTCTGAAAATTACAACAAACAAGGAAAACCTCTTTGGGTACCTGAAAAAGCCTTACTCGCACTAATTGACTTAAAACCATTATTAACCATCGCAGGAACTCTGTCTGGCACCATTTCTGATTTAGAAAGACTTAAGAAAAAGAAAAATACCCATCCAGAGATGCGAGAAAAAATCCAAAAAACAATTAATCAGTTGACAATAAACTAGTCAACATTGTCATTTTATTTGCATAAAAGCAGAATAAAGTTGTTTGTCATTTGTGAAAAGATAACAATTGGATACTAAACAACTAGCTAATATCTGAATATCTACCCAACTGAGTCCTTTTCCAAATAGATTTTTATTTTCAATAAATTCAAGAACTTCAATAGACAGGACTTCAGCAACTAGTGGGATCTGTTTAAGATCACTAATGGTTTTGACTCTATTTTTAAGCTCTCCAGCAGCAAGTTCTCCCAATACAGCTGAATGGATTAACACTTCTTTATGTTCAAGTAGAGTAATAAGTTTTTGATTAGGTTTATGAAAATGATCAATCCAGATTGAACTATCAACTAGTGTGTTTATGCTCATTTTCGCCTTGGTGCTGCTTTTGCATTCGGATCATACCCACCAAGAGCAATTAGCCTCTGATAAGCTGCTGTTTTAATTAATTCTTCTAACCCTCTATGCACTAAGGCTGTTTTTTCAGTCATTCCTGTTGCTTTCATAGCTTGTTTGACTAAATCATCTCTTAAATTGAGTGTCGTTTTCATACATATATAATAACCATATCTATATGTATTTGTAAAGGCATTTGTTTTTTGATACTACTGTCATGAGCACTAACTATTTTTTCTCGCGATTTTTTCCAAAAAGCTTCAAGAGTGCGTCGATTTCACTTCCTTCTTGTCTAGTAAATTCAGCATAACCCATATAAGGCTCACTCTCTGAAAGCCCACACATAAATTGACTAAGCCTCCCAAAAAACGAAGCACCTGGCATATAAAAACCAAAATAACTATTGACATGGATATAGGCTGCATATTCAGTTAATGGCAACAATTCGCTAAATGCAGCTTGACTTTGATCTGGCACTCCATCCTCAGAATCTCCAATAGCTACCAAATAGCGATCCCACTGTCCTGGTGGATAACGACCTAAAATTTCTTTACTCTTTTGAAATCCTGCCGCATAAGCTGTGCCACCACCTAATGCTGTTTGATAAAATTTCTTAGAATCAGTAAACTCATATGCCTTAGTATCAAATGCAACAAATCCTTCTTAACAAATCCCCTGAAAATACAATTTTTATGATTGTTGCAGTAAACGCAACTATCCATGAAATAGCAAAACTTGGTAAATTTTTCAAGTGGCCAGATTATTACTGTGAAAAATGTTCACGAAGGATGTGGGGTCACGGTTTTGTTGAGAGGTATTTTGATAATCTAAGTGCTCCAGTCCGCATTAAGAGACTAAGGTGCCCAGGTTGTGGTGTTGTTGTGATATTTAGACCAAAGCAATATTTTTCAAAATTTAGAAGTTCCATTTTTAATATTTACAAGGCATTAAA
>JACRAO010000103.1 GCA_016213345.1 Bdellovibrio sp.
AAAACTAACGTCCGGTGAGGCTGAAATCCTGATTCCACAATGACTCGAAACGTCTCTAAAAGAGTTGCAACTCCCGAAGCATCATCGTCTGCACCTGGCGCACGTTTGTCTTCAACATCTATTAAATTTCCCCATAAATTAATTGAATCCTCGTGTGCTCCCAAAATCACAAATTCATCTGACTGTGGACCTTTGCCTAAAATTTTAGCAACAACAGACGGCTGTTTAAAGACATGTTGAAATAGCTCAACTGTTACAGAACTATTATTTTTCCCATATTCTAAAATACGATCTCTAATCCACTGTGAGGCTAAATCTCCAGTATCGGATTTATAATACCTGGTATTGAACGCTGAAAGCTTTTCTATACTCTCTTGTAAGAGTTTTGGAGATACTTCTGCAAGTAGTGGGTTAACAGTTTCTGGATAAGAAGGTGTAAGATTATTTACCATCCAAAAAGGCTGTAAAGATGTCACGTCATTACGGGGGTGCTCTGTAATATCCATAAAACCACCACAGCGCCCTTGTTCATGATTTTTACGCGCAAGTTCAAGTATCTCTTCTTGAGCCATCCAAAATACTTCACCAGTAGAAACCTGAATTAAACGCTTATCTGACACTGGCACAATAGCGTGTATATTATAAACAACAAAAGTTGACAAAAATACTGACAATAAAAGAAAAAGACATGTTTTTTTATTCCGATCCATGGAATTTGTCCCCCCAGAACTATAATGGTAACTGAATTTTTAGTTTTCGCAAAAAAACATATCAGACTGAAACAGTTAACCAGAAACCGTCTTTAAACACTTTAATCTGGCATTAATAATCTGGCATTATTTTTTCTGTTGCATTAGCTTTACAAAGTCGCTATAGCTAGCTCCGAACTGGAGACCACTAATGAAAAACATAGTTTTTGTTTTTATTTTATTTTCATCTATTTCATCTTTTTCTTTTGCTGATAACACGGATTTGGATCCACGCTACAACCATCCCCCAATGGCTGGGCGGGATCCACAAACACCAACACGACCTCACGATGCAAGACTTACACATAATGATGTTGCATCCGTCATAGCGAATCAATCACCAGTAAAATCGCAACTGCAACGCGGCACTTGCTCGATTTTTTCAGCCACTGCTCTTTTAGAGTCATTGCTAAAGATCAAAAAAAATGCTGACATTATGGACCTTTCTGAAGAATGGCTTCAGTATGTTGTCAATCGCAGTAGTTCAAATGATGGGTCTACTTCGTCAACAAATTTTAGTGCATTCTTAAAGTACGGCATGCCCAAAGAAGAGTTAATGCCATATATTGGAGAAACTTGGAAAGCATTAACAGATAGTCCTTTGGCGCAAGAGAGGTGTGGACTGTTCAGCAATAAACCTTTCTTTCTAACAAGTTGTCTCATTGTTCACAATGATCCCAGACTTTACGACACAAAAGACGCGGTTTTATTAGCCCAAGGTGAACTACATAATCCAGACTTTAAACTCGCGCGAGATCAAGCTAATGAATTTAAGGTAAAATACTTTGACCCCTCAGGTGATGAAACCTGGTATCGCGTTTACAGACAAGATACCAAAGGACATTTAGACGAAGGAATTCCTCTAACTTTGGATCTGGATTTTTACTACGGAGCTTGGAATCACAGGTTAGCTACAGGATTAGAAATTGGCCGCAACATGGAGCACTGGGAGCATGGAGTTGTGGGCTATCCGGAACATGATTCTGCAGACTATGAAAACTCATGGAAAAAACCAGCAGGTCACTCGTTTGTAATTGTTGGCTATGATGACAATCTAGAGGTCACAACTGAAGTCCTGATGAAAGATGGAACAACTAAAAAATTCCCCTACAAAGGTGTGTATTATTTTAAAAACTCATGGGGCACTGGAAGTTTCGGCATAAACTTTACAATCGATGGAGTAAATTATCCAGGTTACGGAATGATTACTCAAAAATATGCCCACGAATACGGCGCTTTTTTCATGTTGGATTTGAAGAAAAAAAATTAGTTTCCTATTCCTAACTTTTCTTTGCGCTTTTTCATTATTTCATCTCTGATCTGTAAAGCCCGGCCTATATCTTCTAAATAAATATCTGCGTTATCTTCAGGGCCGTGTTTTACAAAATGCTCTTGCGCAACTTGAGCATCTAGTTGTGCAAACAATTGAGCTCCATTAGTGTTACGCACTGCTTGCTTATTTGTCATAAAAGTTCCATATGATGTTAAAAAATTTTTTTCATCAAATTCACTTGCCCATTTTGCCAAATGCCTTGCTTTGATAAACATAAAATCATAATCGCCTTCGGACCACCTGAATATATCTTGCAAATATTCGATCATTTTTTCTGTACGAGTAAGCCTTTCTTTTATGCCCCTGTTTAAACATTTACGCATTGGATCCAAACCACATGGAGTGGATTTTTCGCATTGAAATTTTTCACAATCTTTTATTTTTTCTTTCAGCGACTTTAAATAGGTAAATAATTCTCCTCTTAACGCATTAAACTCTAAAATACTTTTAATTTCTTTTTCACTAATTGGAGCATACTTTTCTTTTAGTGCCAATAACAGCAATTCCTCAAGTTCTTGAGTATTAGCAATATCTCTTTCCATCGCAATATTTATAAGATCTTTTACAAAGTAAGGACCAGCTTCTAAATCAATAAATTTTGTTTTTTGATACTTCAAATAATCTAAAATAATATTCTTATGATATGTTTTTGATGTTTCAGATAACTCAGTATTTAAAAAAGACAATAATTTTTTGGCTCTTGGCCCATCTTCTTCATAAGTCTTTTTTACATTTACAGCACCTTCAGTAATAATTTTTTTGATTTCATTTTCTAAAAATACAGCATGTTGAAAAACTGTAGGTGATGACAATTCATATATTCTCTTTGTTTCTGCTTCTAAAAATCCAGGATTAATATGTATAACCTGATCATCGTCTGACAAATCAGCATATAACGGCATGTGAACAACCTGCCTTGTCTCTTCTGGAGTAAAAAGTTTAACCAAATCTCTTTTACCAACTAAAGAAGGAATATTTATAAAAGGCATTTTCCTTTTTGTTCTTAAAACTGTTACCATAGGAGACTTTACGCCAGGCTCAGCATGTTTCTCGCCTATTTTAATAAAATGCCTCATAAAGCGATCTAGGTAATTTTGCTCATAAGAATACATATCAGTTGACTTAGGTGGTGTATTTTGCAAAGTGTTTTCTCTATTTTGTAAAAAATCATAAATATGCTGGTCTTTTCTTGACATGGCCACGGGACCATAAATATCACTCCACTTGTTATGAATTTCAGCTTTGAGTTCATTTACCCATGCATATAAAGGCTTAATTTCTTTTTTTCCGTCCTTGTTTGACCAAGCTACTTCTACTTTTAAAATCGGATATTCTGCTTGCATTTTATTAATCAGTGCCTCATATAGAAAAACACCTCTGTCTTTTGTAAAATCTTTAATATCGGGATCTAGGTTCCGATCCCCTGGTTTTGTGCGAGAAGAAGGAAGGGAATCTCTCAATGACTCCCACTCTGAGTCATTTTTAGTTGCGTTAATTTGGTCTAAAATGCTTCTTTTTTCGTTATAATCTTCAATTAGAGCTATTATCTGATTAATGGCAGCTTCTTTTTGTATTTGGTCAGCCTTAGCATCTGTTAGAATATCAAAAATATGCTCTTGGTCTTCGCTAACAGAAAAATAATTAGAAATTATAGGATAAAAATTTTTCATCCTTAAAGCCATTGACCGTAAATATGCAGAAATCACTGTTTCTTCATTCTCTTTAGCACACTGAATTTGATTTGCTGAATCAACTAGATTCTTGATTGTAGGATGTGACAAAAATCTTGTGTCAATATTTCGTGATGGATCACTTAACTCATCATCTATTTCGTTTGGTATTTCGTTTGAGTTGTGGAATTTTAAAAAATCCAATGTCACAACAGGACCTTTTTCATTGGGGTTATAAAATGGCTCCAAAGTATAAGGGTCATAATGCAGTGGCGGGTTTTGCCTAGGATAAACGCCATTTGGATTTGAAATTTTATTTTTCTTATTATTTTCCTTATCCTTAGTCACATTTTGAGACAAAGCTCCTACAGCCTGTAAGGACATAAAATCAGCGACTGCCCGCTTTCCGTCATTAATGGTAATTTCATCCAATTTTTCTAATGATTCTTGAACTGGAGGGATGTCTTTTAGAGGATAAAATGCAGCTGCACCGATAATGCTACCTGCAACAAAACCTATTGGACCACAACTTGCTCCCAGTGCGCCACCAAGTCTACCACCAATAGCAGAACAAACTCTAGCACCAAGCACTTGCCCTAATCGCCCACCTAAAACACCACCAATCTCACTGCCAACCGAAACCAACTCGTAAGTTGCTAGAAAATCAAACGAAATAAATCTTCTGGCAAACTCATCAAAAATAATTTTTGCATCTTCGTTATTGGTAATTACATTAAACAAGCTTTGCAAAAACTCATCTCTTAGTTCTTCATCAAAAAGAACTTCGTACACATTATCTGTTCTTTCCTGATCAATAAGTACAAATCTTGAAATTTTCCCATCTTTATAAAGTTTAGTTATCCGCTTGTTAAAATCGTCTCTTGCCTTTCGAAACCAACTCCCGGCAAATTCCCATGCTCCCCAATGTGAGTAGTGAAACCAATGCGAAAAACTTGTTGTCTGCTTTAACAAAAGACCAGCCAGTGTGTTTGCTTCTTGTTTAGCAAGTGCAGACTTGCTCATGTTTTTGACTTGATTTTCTAGTACTTTATCTGCAATTGGCTCTTTTGCTAGCAAAAGTTTTTCTAACGGAGTAAGAGCAGTTGCTAAGAGTCCAGTTCCACCCATTTGCATCCATAGTTGTGTTGAAGATCCAAGGTGTTTAAATTTTTCTGGTGTTTCTTCTATAAACTTTGCAAGCAAGTACTTTGCTTTTGTGTAGCTTTGCATGGCTTTTTCGAATAGACCTCTTTTTTTACCTGGCTCCTTTTCTTCTTGCATAGCTTTAAAATCTTTTAAAAACTCTTCAAAACTTGCCACAAACTCTTGTGACATAGACATAGCAGTCAGAGTCACTATGGTTTGTAGTGGCCCGGCTAGCGTTTTAGTGCCTTTAAACGCTACGTCTTTTAATGTTTTGCCAACAAAAGCGGCGGTTTTTTTAGCTTTGTAAGCAAAAATTTTGTATTTATCTGGTTTAATTAAACTCAAAAAATAATTAAACATCAGTCCCTCTTGTGTCTTACTATCTGGAAAATCTTTATACGACGGATCCAAGGTTAATTTTCCTTTTTCTATCCAGGCAAAAAATCTTAAAAACGCATCTTGTCTGATTCTTTTTGCACCTTCGCTATTGTCACCCTGATAGGTTGCTAGAAAAAAATTAATTTTAAAGGCAGTAGCAAAATCAGCATCCTTTATAGACTCAAGATAATTGTGAATACGTTCTCCATCTTTTTCATAATCTAAATTTGCAAGGCTACTCTTTATTATTTTTTTATATGCTGCATCTTTACCGTCTATGCTACCGTTCAAGTAAATCTCTAAAAAATCCAGCATCGGTCGTGTTTCATTTGTGTCTCCAAATTCTTTTATTATCAAATCATGAATTATTTTGAATTTTTCAATGTCTTTATCAGTAACAGCAATATCTATAAAATCATTTCCTAAATCATAGAACCCTGTTTTTTTTAAAAGCCGATTGTTTATCGAACGAAATAATGTCGCGCCTATTTTAGAAAAATATTCATTTACAAATTCTAAAATTATACTATTCATCTCGTCTTTTGACACAGCAGTTTTTTCATGAAGTATATTTCTAACATAAATGGCTAAATTAATTTTTCCTATTAAATCAGTTTTTTTACTAAATTCTCCATAAAAGATGTGTTCTAGAGCAAGTTTAATATTAATAATACAATATGGCGTAAAGAATAATACATTATGTCTGTCATAATCTATACTTTTCTGCTGATCTTGTTTAACAGTAAATCTTTGTTCATGTGGTTTTTGAGATTTTTTTTCATCATCTGCAAATCCGTATTGTATTTGCAATGACTCAAAAACTGCTAAAAGATTAAATGCAATAATTGTTATTAATATTTTTGCGTACATCTTAATATTAATAGAAGCAATATTTGTGCCAATTTTAGAAAATAAGAGCATAATTTTATGCTGTGTTTTCAAATACTTATATGTTTTATTATTAATTGAAATTATTTTTACATATATATTATATACAAATGTCAATTACTTAGACATAATCGCCGGTCCCCGTAACTTTCGTATAGAATGGTAATGCATATTAATTATAAACTACACCCCAAGGGCTTATTAGGTTCTTTTGCAACGAGGTGGGCGTTTATCTTTTAAATCAGTATGTACAAGTTTTTTAGTATAAGCAATGCAACAGTTTTGTAAAAAAAATAGAAAATATACAAAATATTTTTTCTATTTTTTTCTTTGTCTTTTAAATGTATTTTTTCTTAAAATATCTTTTTTATATTTATTTTCTTTTTTTATTTCTTTGCATAGATTTTCATTTTCTCTTTCCCAAGTATCTCTTCTGCTTCTAGTAAGTTATGAAGCCTGCACCTAAGCCTCAGATTATTAGCAGTATTTGATCCATTAAGTGCTACTGGTATTGCATGATCATACTCAAGTCCGTATCTACTTCCACATACTCTATTTGTAATTAGATCTTTAAAAGTACACATACCTTTGTCTCTCAGATAAACCTGTCTTTTTACTTCTGCTGGAACGTATCTTGTATTGAATGCTGTCTTATACTCCACACTGGAGTGGTTTTTAGGCTCAGTTCTTTGATTGCTGTGACTTTCTACTTCTGTATTATTTTTAGTATCAGTCCTTTCGCCTTTATTTTTTTCTACAGTATTATTTTTTCTTGGCTTTCTTTCTGGATCGATTTTGTCTAACATAAATTCAGTGGCTGCTTCTAATAATTCAGCATAAGTGGGGTTTGGGTTCTTATGGGCCATTAACTCTTTGAGTCGTTGCAAATTATCCATAAGCTTTTCATCTGCGATGATTTTTAATTCAGTTTTTGTATCTGATATTATTTTTTCTTTTTCTTTTGGCAATAGCGTTTTTTCTGGATTAGTGCTTATGGCAAACAGTAGCCTTTGACACTCGTCTTGAGTTTTGTTTTCAATTTTATCTAAAATCTTAAGTTTTTCTTCATGTGTGTAGCTCTTATCAAGATATTTTTTTTCTTGCTCAAAAAAGTTTTGTAGTGAGCTAATGTTAACCAGTGACACTGTGCCATTGGTTAACGACTGCTCTACTTGTTTTTGTGTTTCTATGGGGAGGTCTTTTAATAGCCTCATAGCTTTGATCCTCCTAGAAGCAGATCCAGGTGTATAGCCAAGTTCTTTTACGCAGTAAGCAAATAAGTTAGGGTATGCTCTTTGTAGATATAGCTTTCTATCAGAGACTTCTTTTATATGCCAAAGTATCGTGGTTAATAGTTTTCGTTCTTTAGTAACTAGTTCTTTTGTGTTTTGTAGTAGTTCAAAATTAGAAAGGTGTTTTAGATTCATAAAAATGTTCTCCTATGCAAAGAACTTTATATCATTAGTTTTTTAGAAGAGATTTCTTGCACAAAAATACGCCTAAAATCAAAAGAAAGCCCTTTACACAACCAAGAGTAAATATATGATAAAAGTGTTTATAAAAGGCCTTACGGCTGTAATAATGCGTATTTAAAACAGATAATAAAAAACCAAAATACAACTTAAGAAATATAGAAAAATCACGTCAAGAAAAATCGACCTGACTAAAAAAGTTTTTTTAAAAAATAATAAAAGCAAAGGAAAAAATTTAAAAAATATTTTGTATATTTTTCCATTCTTTTCCTTACTTAACTATTAAAGCTTATAGTGCCTGTTTAATTCTATTTTTTTTAATTTTTATGTAGTGTACCTAAGCTTGTTCAACCAAAGTTACAAAGTCCCCAAAATCGACTTACTTCTCAGGATGCTCTTTACCGTCTTTATCTTCGCCACCTATGCGAACATCCGCACCTTTGGGCTCACCATGATTTTTTGGATCTACTCCACCTGCTACGTCTACTTTAGTTTTGTCAGTTACTTCTAAAATTGGATCACTACCTTTTTTTAACTTTTCTGCTCGTCGTTCTGCCTCAATCTGTCCTTGTTGCATGGACTGTGCCAATTTGCGCTTTACAGAAATAGCTGTAACAAATCTCATAGGTTCTCTATCTGTGATTTGCCCAAAGTTTGCCAATGCTGTTATTAAATGCTTATCTGTTTGGCCATTAGATCCTGCAAGTATAGTCTTTATTCGTTCCTTAAGCTCTTCATCTTGCTCATGCGCTCCCAATAAAATAAGCGCATTAACAACACCCTGGTGATTGACATCTTTCAATAAGCTTTCGATTACAATTCGTTTCATTTTAGGACTCAGTTTATCTAAATTTTCTGGTTTTTGTAAAATCTCACAAACCATTGGATATTTAATTTTTGATAAAGAAATCAGTCCCCTTAGTTTTTGCCTAGGATCTCGCGACGCAAGTTGTTCTTTGATTTTATCCAATACTGTAAGCGGTATTGTTTTCATATATTTTATTAATACAATACTAGCTAAATCTTTTATTTCTGGATCACTATGTTTTACTGCTACTTTTGCAATATTATTCTTAGCCCTTCTATTATCTTTTCCTTTTGCGTCTAGATACTCAATAGCAAGCTTTCTTTCTAGTAAGTTTTCGCCTTCACCATGTAACCAATACGAAAATAAACTACCTTCTGCATACGAAAAACCAAGCTTAGATATTACATTTCTAATTGTTTTTATTTGGCTTTCAATAATTCCTTTTTCCACATCACTTATCTTACTATCTACAAGTTCTGTAGCTTCGCTAATAGGAATTTCTACACCTGCTAAAACTTTAGCTGCAATTTCTTTTGCCTTTTCATCTGGGCTAGCAAACACTTGTGTCACTAATGCGAATATTTCAAATAATACTTTTTGATACTGACTCTCTTGTGGAGTTGTATCTGCTTGCGTAGTAGTTTCTTGATGAGCAGCATCTGGAGCTACATCTGCTGGTTTAGCTTCAGTAGCGTCTCCGTCACCTGCTTTTACAGAAAAAGAAATACTGATAATTAAAAGCATAAAAATGCATAGTTTTTTAGAAATATTCTTTATATTTTTAAAAAATCCGCTTTTTAGCATGCCACTTTTACTCCTCATTAGTTAAAAATAACAAATTACTTCTTTGGCATCCCTCATACCAACAGGCGAAATCAAACAAATTGACAATAATACAACTACCGTATTTGTTTTATTAAAATATGTCATAACCACACTCCTCAATCTTTCTTTACTTAAAACATCTGTTTAATAAAATCATTTTTATCAAACTTACGTAAATATTAGATGCAAATTACGCGCCAACAAATATTTTGACTGGTATTTTTTTAAGTTATTGAAATAAAACAAGTTTATTTTTTACAGATTCCCACGAAGTGTCTAAGTAGTTTTCACATGTAAATAAAAAGATAAATGTTGTGAAATACCAAATTAAATCTTAATCCTCCATACTCACTCAGCCTTGCTCTTTCTGCTCACATTAATGTCTCCAGATAGAATTTTATTTTGTGTTCCACTCTCATTTTTTCGCCATTTGCCTAATTTTCAAAAACGTTGTTTTTTGCTCTGACAATGCTTTTTTTATTGATGAGATTGCTTCATTCACCCCAATAGCTTTTTTGTAAATGCGACATTCTACCAAAGTCCAGGAGACTTAGCAAAATATGTGCTTTGTTTTTCTTAGATGTAGATGTCCAACGTATCGGTTTATAAAAAAATATGCGGGTGTTGGTTTGTCGGATTTTGTCCCAAAACAAAACTGGCTCCGGGGTAAAGTTTTTTTAAATGACTATCTCTAAAAACTTCTGCAATCTGCCCATGCGCTATTTTTTCGCCACGCAAGAGTAATACACAAGAATCAGCCAACGAAAGACATTGATTTAAGTCATGAGAAACCAAGACTATAGAATAGCTTTTTTGAACTAATTTTTTAAAAAGCATGCCCATCATGGTTTGATGGTGAAGATCCATTTTCGAAAGCGCTTCGTCTAATAAAATCACCCTACTTCCCTGCGCAAGCGCTCTAGCCAAATTAACAAGCTGCCTCTCACCCCCGCTTAGTGTATGCAAAAAACGATCTCGCAAACCCCAACACACACATTGTTCCATTGCCCAACGTGCTATGTCATGTTTTTCTGCATAATTGTGCAAATGATGACAAATCCGGCCCATTAAGACAGTCTCTAATGCCGTCAATGGGAACTCTGCCTGAAGTTCAGAAGATAAATAAACCACTGATCTTGCTCTTTCTTCAGGCGTCATTTTGAAAAGTAATCTATTTTGACAAAACACTTGCCCCACACTTTCAATTTCTTTTAATGGTAAAATACCTGATAGTATTTTTAATAAAGTCGATTTGCCTGAAGCATTTGGACCTATAATGGTTATAATTTCACCCTTAAAGAGCTCAAAAGAAATATCTTTTAGAACTTGTTTCCCACCGAAAAAATAATTCAAGCTATAAGCACCCAAAATAGGTTTAATTTCTTGATCTTCCATCGCTTAAAATCATCCAAATAAAAAGTGGAGCACCAACAAAAGCCGTAATTACACCAACAGGTAGTTCATAAGGTCTTAATAAAACACGCGCCATCAAATCCGCCAATACTAATGCCACGGCTCCCCAAATAATACAAAAAGGAATCATATTGAAATGTAAAGAACCCACCAATTTTCTACTAAAATGAGGAACAATGAGCCCCAAAAAACCAATCATGCCACTGCTAGCAACGCTTAATCCAACCAAAAACGAAGTGAGCCAAATAAACTGTCTTCTTAACTTAGGCACCGAAACTCCAAGACCGGAGGCATTTTCTTCGCCCATTAAAAAAGCATCTAGCTGTGTTGATTTTCGCCAAAGCATAAATATCAAAATTAATGAAACAAACAAGGTAAGCAAAGCTCCATGCATACGTGCTCTAGATAAATCTCCCATAAGCCAAAA
>JACRAO010000108.1 GCA_016213345.1 Bdellovibrio sp.
AAAATTATTAGATCCCTGGGAGATCGAAGTCGTGGGTGATTTTACAGTGCGAGGTAATATTAAAACAGTTGTGAGAGCGAAGCATATTAGTGAAAGTTAATCATCATTAATATCGTTGTCGTCTTCTTGATCTTCTTGTTTTTTTAAGTCTAGTACGGCTTTTGTTAACATACGACGGTTACGCCCTTCGATTTCAAAACAATCTTTAGATTTTACTTTTTTTAGTACTGCTTGAATGCTGGCGGGTTGTCTTTCAGAAAGAGTTTCATAAGTATAGTTTTTACCAGGTGTGGCCATCAAGATGCTTTGAGCATGTTTTTTCCGGCGATCAATTTTATCTTTTTGAAATACCAAGTACATATCTCCTACAAAATTTTCTGAAACCTCAGGAAAAAATTTTTTTAAATTCCCATGATTTTTTGATGTGCTTAAGCAATTCCCATAAAACGCTCTTGATTCATAGACAATTTGATTTTGTTTCTGATCAATTATTTTTCCTGGATATACAAATTGTGATAGTATTGTACCTTCTGTGTTGATTAGGTAAATTGATCGATCTTGTAAACAGTTTGCGCATGGTATAGCTGAAATTAAAAGCAAAGGTTTTTGAATTTCATTTGAATCTAAAAAACCAATAAAACTGATTTCGAAAAGATTTATTTTTATAGAAGACGGTTTGTTGTCGTTAAGAGGCTTTTTAAAGTAAATGACATTGCCGTCTATTTTGTCTATAACTATCGAATGTTCTTTTGTGTCGTCTGCAATTGAAATAGCAGACAATATGAGTGACACTGTGCAAAAGATGAGGTATGGTGTTTTCAAGGAGCACATTTAGTTATTGTAACTTATTTTTAAAATTTGCCATTTTAATTTAATGTTAAATTTGGTGGCTAAGGTTGAGAGTGAGAGCTTAATTGTTTGAAAGGATAGTTATGGCTGAAGAAGAGGTGTATGTTTCGTTAGATTTCACTCCAAATCCAAATACACTAAAATACAATGTTAATCGTATTTTAGTTTCTAAGGGTGCATATCAGTTTTTGAAAAAAGCAATTGCAGAAAAGAAATCGCCTTTAGCGGCAAGGCTTTTGAGCGTTCCAGGTGTTGTTGGAGTTATGTTGGGCAAGGATTTCGTGTCAGTTACGAAAAGTGAAGATGGCGACTGGGGTGCGGTGCATAAAAACTGTTCTGAGACAATTTATGATCATTTAAGTAAAAAATTATTAGTATTAGATGCAAGTGCACTGCAAGAGGAAAGTCATAAGAGTGGAGAGAGTGCAATAGCCAAGCGTATTATTGAGATTTTAGACACTGAAATTCGTCCTGCAGTTGCTATGGACGGTGGAGATATTACGTTTGATAGGTTCGAAGATGGCATTGTTTATTTATACCTTCAGGGGTCGTGTAGTGGTTGTCCAAGTTCGG
>JACRAO010000110.1 GCA_016213345.1 Bdellovibrio sp.
AAAAGAGAGGGTGTAAAACACAATGTTCTTAACGCAAAACACCATGAACGAGAAGCTGATATTGTAGCTCAAGCCGGAAGACGCGGGGCTGTTACTATCTCGACCAACATGGCAGGACGAGGCACAGACATTGTACTTGGAGGCAATCCAGAAGTCTTGGCCCGCAGTGAAACCGGAACACTAAAATCCAACGCAACGGTCGAAGAAAAAGAAGCTTGGCAAAAAACTTATGAAGCCAACCTAAAAAAATGGCAGGCCATTTGTGCACAAGAAAAAGAAGACGTTATTAAAGCAGACGGGCTTTTTATTTTAGGAACCGAAAGACACGAATCACGCCGCATAGATAACCAACTTCGCGGACGATCTGGACGACAAGGAGATCCGGGAGAAAGCAGATTTTATCTGTCTTTTGATGACGATTTGCTCAGGATTTTTGGCCAAAGTGACATTTTAAAACGCACCGTGCAAGCAATGGACGATGATGTGCCAATTGAACATCGCTGGACCACCAAAGCAATCGAAAACGCACAAAGAAAAGTAGAAGGCCATAATTATGATATTCGTAAGCATCTTTTAGAATACGACAACGTAATGAATCAACAGAGAAAAGTTATTTACTCTTGGCGTAGAGAGGTGTTGGCAAGAGATAATTTAAGAGAAATGCTTTTCTCGATGGTCAATGAAATCTCAGATGCGATAGCACAGGATTTTTTTCCAAAAGGCAAGCTTAAGCGAGTCAATGGTCAAGCACTATTAGATGCAAAAGAGCTCAATGATGCAGTTTTAACTATGCTACAAGTGCCTGCTGGAATTTCAGAACAAGATATCGCCCCTTTCAATGACAAGGGTTTAAAAAACTTGATCATCAAACTTGCAGAGCAAGCTTATACTTTGAAAGAACAAATCATAAATCCATCTATTGTGAGGCAACTGGAAAAAATGATTTTTTTGACTACGATCGACACGCTATGGAAAGACCATCTTTTAGCAATGGATCATTTGAGAGAAGGAATAGGACTACAAGGCTATGGCCAAAAAGATCCTTTGATAGCCTATAAGAAAGAAGGTTTTAGATATTTTGAGATCATGATGAACCAAATTACTTCAGATGTGGTGAGAAAACTTTTTGCAGTTCAACTAGGCACGCAGCAGATGTACCAAGAAGAACTGCAAGGAGAGCTACAAGACGAACTTCAAGACAAACAAGGTGAGAGCCATGCCCCAGAAAAAAGTGAATCTTCTAATTATGATTTAGGAAAATTTGTAAAACAGCCTAGGCAAATGACACTCACGCGCGGAAATTTGCCTGGAAATCAAAGACCTGAAGCACCACAACCAATACGTTCTGGGCCTAAAGTAGGCCGCAATGATCCATGCCCTTGTGGTAGTGGTAAAAAGTATAAAAAATGTCACGGGAGTTAAATGTGTCTCTATTTCGGAAGTGAAATATGATTTTCGATTTTTTCTTGTCTTTGCCAGAGAGCCTGTAAGCCTTCTAATACAATTCTATTATTTGAATTTTGTTCTTCCAATAATATATGCATACCATGATAGTCTGACCTCAACTCTTCAAATTTTGCGCCAATTAACTTAAACCCAGCGTCCGTTTTGTATTCCAAAGTACTAATTCTTGATCCCAGTTTTGATTCCAAAGCACTAATTTTTGATTCCAATTTAGGATCCAAAGCATTAATTCTTGAATCCAAAGCACTAATTTTTGATTCCAATTTGGATTCCAATGATCCGATTTTCAGATCAACAGATCGGATATCAGACTTAAGTTCATCTCTTACTAGCCAAAGCATTTTTCTTGTAGCAGGCTGATCCTCTACATTGGCAGATGGAATTTTAATTTTTTCAAGCTTTTTATTGGTCATAGCCGTAATATTCCCTTCTTTGTAACTTGTTTTAGTTAGGCAGTCAAGCAGATGTAGTTAGCAATAATTGTACCAATTTTTTTTGACCAACTTTTTGGCCAACTTTTAGTATAAATTTATGACAACACACGCTTAACCAAAAATTGATCATACATAACCCCTACCCCTGTGTAAGTGGTAAAAAGCATAAAAAATACCACGGGAGTTAAATCTTATGTTACACTCAGTCTGTGGACGGCAAAAAATAAGACCTCACTGGTCTAGTATAGTATTCAAAAAAATTAAAAAGCGGCGGTGAGTCTTTAACTCAATCACAAGTCACTCCAACGGCTCCCGCATCTACCTTACCTGGGGCTGCGCACCAGACAACCACCACTATTACAACAACAAGTGAATCACAGGTTACTGAGTTTCAG
>JACRAO010000111.1 GCA_016213345.1 Bdellovibrio sp.
TAAAAAATAAAAGTGCTGGAATAGATTCTAGTCTTTCGGTAATATAAGCAAAAAGAAGAGCTCCGACAATCATAAGAATATAAATCCACCACGTATTGAATCTCGGAGTTTCATTGACTAAAAAATCTGACGATAAGATATTATCTAAAATATTAGCATGTCCCTCAACACCAGGGACGTTATGATCAAAAGGAAAAGCTCTCATATCAAACACACCAAGTGCAGAGAGTCCTATAAACACGTAAGCGTCTTTTAATAAATCCTTTTTTGATGTAGAAGCAATTTTTCTTTCACCTGTGGTGAGTTGTAATTTTTCTACTGGTATTTCGTCGTCATCTCCCATGACTTGCAATGCACGGATATATTGAAATGCATTGGCGGGTCCTCTAAAGTTAATTTCCATGACTCCCAATGGACTGACTTTGATTTCTTTTCCTGTTTTTATAAATGAAATTTGAGAAATTTTCTGATTTTTATCTAAAGTGATTTTTAAATCATCGTTTAAGATTACTTTTGCCATCTCAAGTGGCAGGGAAGGATAAGGTTTGTTGCCAATCATCATAGCCAAACTTGTTCTTCGGATAAAACCGTCTTTATCTAACCAAGCATCAAAATAACCGGCGTATTTTGCAGCATCACTAAAAAGGGATATGTTAGCGATCAGATCAAAGCCAAAAATAGCTGAAGACTTTTTAACTTCAAACCCATTTGGGGTATCAAATTGAGAGTAAGCAAATTTTTCGAAATTTTTTGGTGCTACTGCCAGTTTTTCAGGGTCGCTTAGGTCACAAGCTTCACCTTTGAGCGAATAAGCTGGCTGGCATTTGCTTTCAGCAGACCAGCCCAAAACAATTTCATTCTGATGTAATTCAATTGTGCGTTTAAGTTCGTGATCGGTTTCAAATTTGTTTACCAAATGTCCGAGATTATTCTTCTCTAACAGAGTTGCTAATTCTTTTGAGACTCTCTTATCTGGTTCAGAAAATGTAATGTCTAGGCCAACAACTTTTGCTCCTGCTTGAAACGTTTTTTCTACCAAATATGCTGTTACATCCCTATGCCAGGGCCAGCGACCAAGTTGTGCAATTGCGTCAATGTCAATTTCCACAATGACTATTTTATTTTTAGGTGCATTTGGACCTCTTAAGTTGAACTTTGCGTTTGTAAAAGCTCCAGAAAGTACTTGCAGGGTTGGGAAAACATTTGTTCTCAGAAAGGCGTTATAGAGAGTGCCCTTGCCACCAGACTCAAAAACGTAAAAAGCGGCAGAAAACAAAAAAACAATTGGAATTTGAAAAATCCAAATCTTATGTTTCATATTTTAAACCAATTTTGTTAATTCCTAAAAATCTGTTATTATTGAGTAGATGTTTCAAAATCTGAAACCCAAAATACTGGTCGTAGATGACATGCCTGCAATGAGAAAACTCATTTGCCAAGTGCTTGAAGGACTTGGGTTTTATCGCATTCAAGAAGCTGAAGATGGCATGACTGCGTGGGAGTTGATGAAAGAGGGTGCTTTGATGCCAGAGGAATCGTTTCACTTGGTAATTGCAGATTGGAATATGCCTGGCTTTAGCGGTATTGATCTTTTGCGCGCAATTCGAACAAATCCTATGACCTCTTCCGTGCCTTTCTTGATGATTACAGCCCGAGGGGAACAGGCTCATATTGACGAAGCGCTTTTTACGGGTGTGAGCGATTATCTTGTTAAGCCTTTTGACCAAATTACGCTTTCTAAGAAAATAACTGAACTTTTTTTCCTTAGCCATCTGAGGGTTACCTCATGTTTATGTTTTCGGAAAATCTAGTAACTCCCTCAAACGACTTAACAATTTATTGCAGAAGTCTCTAATACTGTGGATACCAGTTATAAATACCAACAGGACAAATAAGCCTTAAAAATTTTTGCTTTTTATCGTACAAAAGGTGTGTTAAAAGTGACCTATTCCGCCTGTAAGTAGGGTGGCGCATCCAAGTGCCCATGTCCTCTTTAAGCGGTCCCTATTAATGCCTTAAGGAGGTCTAATTACATGGGTAAGAAACTGTTTGTAGGTAATCTATCATTCGAAGTAGACGATGAGAGTTTGAAGACTTTGTTTTCTCAAGCTGGTAACGTCGAAACTGCACGAGTCATTGTAGACAAGTATTCAGGCCGAAGTAAAGGGTTTGGATTTGTAGAAATGACTTCAGATCAAGAAGCGAGTGCTTCGATTGAAAAATTAAATGGCACGGATTTTCAAGGGAGAGCAATTACAGTCTCTGAAGCTCGTCCTATGAAACCAAGAGGAGAAGGAATGGGCGGTGGTGGAGGCTTTAAGAAAAGCTTTGGCGGCGGAAGACGTTCATTTGGTGGCGGAAGAGAAGGCGGCTCTGGTGGAGGAGGCTTTTCTAGAGGAAAAAGATATTAGTAAATTTTGATTCAGGAAGGGCTTTTAAAAAAGCTTTTTTATTTAAAAGCCCTTCTCTGCATTTTGTGAGAGGGGTAAGTCTAAGCGCAGTTTCAATGCCAAGACGGTAAATAATGTCTAGAGATGATCTAATTCAACTTGAAGGAAAGGTGTTTGATTCGACTGGTGGTGGCAACTATAAGATCCAATTGGATAATGGTATAGTAGTGCTAGCGCGTCTTTCTGGAAAAATGAAACGATTTAAAATAAGAATTATTGTGGGTGATAAGGTGACCGTTGGGGTCTCTCCATACGATCCTACGCACGGGATTATTACTCATAGAAAAAACGCTTAATAAATTCATGCAATTTGATTATGACTTTATAATCATTGGCTCTGGTTTTGGAGGGAGTGTGTCTGCCCTGAGGCTCTCTGAAAAGGGCTATTCTGTTTGTGTAATTGAACAAGGAAAGCGTTTTAGGCCACAAGATTTTGCAGAAACCAATTGGAATATTAGAAAATATTTATGGGCTCCTTTTTTAAAATGTTTTGGAATTCAAAACTTAAGCCTTTTTAGAAACATCCTTATCTTAAGTGGAACAGGAGTTGGTGGAGGAAGTCTTGTTTATGCCAATACACTGCTTGAACCGTCGGATGAGTTTTACGAAGCACCGATTTGGAAAAACCTAGCCAACTGGAAATCAGAACTTGCTCCCCATTATCAAGTAGCAAAAAAAATGTTAGGAGTTGTTCCAAATCCAAAGTTTAGTTTTGTCGATTACGCACTGCAAGAATGCGCCCGAGAGCTAAAACGAGAGGAAACATTTCAGCCAACGCAAGTAGCAGTGTTTTTTGGAGAGGCTGGAAAAGAAGTTTCAGACCCTTATTTTGATGGCAAAGGACCTAATCGCACAGGTTGTATTTATTGCGGTGGCTGTATGGTCGGTTGTCGTTATAATGCAAAAAACACTTTAGATAAAAACTATCTTTATTTTGCAGAAAAAAACGGAACCCAAATTGTGCCAGAAACAGTGGTCACAAATATTAATCCTATTTATGACAATAAAAATATTATCGGCTACGAAATTCATACCCAAAATTCGACAGCATGGTTTAAAAAAGATCCAAAGATTTTGTGTGCAAAACGCATAGTGCTCTCAGCAGGAGTTTTAGGTACTCTTTCGCTTTTGTTAAAATGTAAATATATTACAAAAACTTTACCACTCCTTTCAGAACGTCTTGGACATCACGTAAGAACTAATAGTGAAGCTCTAGTTGGAGTTAGTAAGAAAAAATTTGACGAGGCCCAAGACTGTTCTCAAGGTATTGCTATTAGTTCTATTTTTCATCCAGATCAACACACGCATATTGAGCCAGTTCGATACTCAAAAGGTTCTGATTTTATGCGACTCTTAGCTGTGCCTATGGTGAATGGCACAAAAATCTTATTCTTAAGACCACTAAAGTTGCTTTGGACAGTCTTTACCCATCCAATAGACACATTTAGACTTATGTTTAATTTTAAATGGGCGCAAAGAACTATAATTTTACTTGTTATGCAAACTTTAGATAATCAAATGCGCTTTCAATTAGGAAGAGGACTTCAGACATTGTTTCGCAAAAAACTAATCACAGCACCCGAAGAAGGTTCGTATAAAATTCCTGCTTATATTCCAATTGCCAATACAGTAGCGAGGTTATTTGCAAAAAAATTAGACGCGATACCCCAAAGTACGTTTAATGAGGTTATTTTAAACATCCCGACTACAGCTCATATTTTGGGAGGCTGCGCGATTGGAGCTACTGCAGAAACGGGAGCCATAAATGCAAAGCATGAAGTTTTTGGATACCCTGGACTTTATGTTTGTGACGGGTCTGCTATTCCGGCAAATTTAGGTGTTAATCCAAGCTTAACTATTACAGCAATGACTGAGCGCGCGGTGTCGCACATTCCTAAACACGCCGTCTAGCCTTAAAAAAATCTGACAAAATCTTACCAGAAGGCTTAAAATCGTAAAACACTGCTTCGAATCTATGGTTTAGTCTTTTGTCGTGATTGAAAAAATAACCCAAACTTAATGCCCCACCCTTATGGTCTTTGGCGCCATAAATTACTTTCGAAATTCTTGCCTGTTGACATGCCGCCAGACACATTAGACAGGGCTCAAGTGTGACTATAAGTGTTAGACCATGAAGTCTCCATGTGTTTAGTTTTTTTGCTGCTTTAGAAATTGCTAAAATTTCAGCATGTGCCAATGGATTTTGTTGTGATTCTTTCAAATTATGTGCTTTTGCAATTATTTTATCCTCTTGCACTAATAATGCTCCTACGGGTACTTCGTCTCTCTCTTTAGCTTTTATAGCGAGCAGATAGGCTATGTTAAGCCAGTCAGACGGGGGTTTCATTACCGCTATTTTCTTCTTTGTCAATTTGAGCTGGATCAAGCTTGGTTGCACGTAGCTCTTCGATGCGTTTAGTGAGTTCCTCTTGATTCATTAAATAGCGCGCTGTACTATATAGGCCTGTAATTTTCTTTAGTCGGTGTATTACTGCTTTTAATAATTTTTTATCAAATTTTATTATTGGAGCAAACTTTATCCCTATGCCTTTTGGGTGTGTTACCGTGCTTTGAGTTCGCCACACCACGTTACCAACAAAGCGAAATGTCTGCCCAAAAACAGTAAACTCTAACGATAGTGTTTCGTCTTGATACAGTTCTGAGCGAAGCTTTATAAAGCATCCTCCCATGGAGAGATCTAATATTTCACCAACAAAATTTGTATTATCTTTTCTGGAAACTGAAACAGGCACTGAAAGTCGATAACGCGGATTGCTTTCCCACCATCTGATTTTTGGAAGAAAATATGGGACTTTAATTTCCCTGCCAAGCCTTAAAACGATAATAGAAATAGCGATTACCGAAAAAACAAAACCAAAAACTTTATGATGACTTTCACCATAATCAGAGGCAATTACAGCGTTTCCATATATAATTAAGATATTACAAAACAGAAAAACATGCCACCCCCAACGTTTCATCTCCCATATGCCATAACCTGCAAAAACAGCCCAAATACAAAGAAGATAATAAAGTGGGTGAAGCAAAATGCGTACGACTTGCTTTGCGGGAATATCAAAAAACAATGCAGTTAATAAAATGTACAAGACTGGAAATGCCATGTACCCTAATGCGACTGTTTTTAAGAACTTAGAGGTATATTGTTTCATTTGTTATTATCTAAGTATTTGATTCATTATGCCAAAAAACTACACTTAATGCTAGAACAACTTAAAAATTTTTAACTATTGTGACCTTCTGCTAATCGCGTTAAAAAGAATGGTATTATGTATCAAATTCAAAAACCCACAAATGAACCAATCAGATCTTATGCCCCAGGAGAACACACGCGAGTCTCTCTTA
>JACRAO010000109.1 GCA_016213345.1 Bdellovibrio sp.
AGAAACCGTAATTGGCGAGTTATTTAATGAAGTGCGCAGATATTTGGTGCCATATGAAAAAATCCCAGAAAAAGTAACTAGAGCCTTTATAGCAGCAGAGGATGACCAGTTTTTTGTTCACCAGGGGATCAATTTGGCTTCTATGCTAAGAGCTGCAGTGGCTAATTTTAAAGCTGGCCGCATAGCACAGGGTGGAAGTACTATCACACAACAAGTTGTTAAGTCTTTATTATTAACATCAGAAAAGAGTTTCGATAGAAAAATAAAAGAAATCATTTTAGCCGCTAGACTAGAGAGTAATTTAAAAAAAGAAGATATTCTGTATTTATATTTAAATCAAATTTATTTAGGTCATGGTGCTTACGGGGTACAGGCTGCAAGTATGGTTTATTTTAATAAAGATGTTTCTAAATTAGATTTGGCCGAAACCGCGCTTTTAGCCGGGCTTCCTCAGGCACCGGGAAAGTATAGTCCTATTATTAATTCAAAACGAGCCAAAGAAAGACAAAATTATGTTTTAAGAAGAATGTTTGAAAACAAATTTATCTCACAAGCTGAAATGCTCGAGGCTAGTGCTAAACCATTAAAAATTTATCTCAACACTAATGTAAATCTAAAATACGCGCCTTATTGGGTTGAGCATCTGAGAAGATATGTAATCGAAAAATATGGAGAAAAAACTACCTATGAAGGGGGTTTGAAAATTTTTATTCAAAACCGTATTGAAAATCTAATTTCGGCAAAAAATGCCTTACAAGAGGGCCTTCGCGAATTAGATAAAAGAGTTGGGTACAGGGGTCCCGGGCGACATTATAAAAATTTATCAGAAATAGAAAATGCTCTCGCAGAAATAAGGATAAAATTTGCTGAAAAAAAACTTAATTTTAAAATGCTAATGCCTGATGGAAGGTTTGACTTTGTCGAAGCCATGAAGTCCCAGGGTTATAAATCTGATTTAGATTTGCTAGAGAAAGATGAAATTTATGAAGCCATAGTTACTAGCATTGATGACACAAAGAAAACAGTGGGTGTAATGATTGGCGCCATCAAAGGAGAGCTCCCAATCACAGGATTGAACTGGATAAAAAAACCGGTTGTCGTGAAACAACCATCACAAATTTTATCTAAGGGAGATTTGATTTTAGTTAGAATACAGAACAAAGCTGATCATAGGGTTATTGTTTCTTTAGAGCAGACACCTCAGGTACAGGGTGCAATATTTTCACTAGAGGCAAAAACAGGATTTGTTTTAGCAATGGTGGGTGGATATGATTTCGAAGAATCCGAGTTCAATCGCGTGGTTCAAGCTTTTAGACAACCAGGGAGTGCTTTTAAGCCAATTATCTATTCTGCAGCATTAGAAAAAGGCTATACTCCAGCCAGTATTATTGTCGATTCACCTATTGTTTATGATAATGCAGAATCAGGCAAGTGGAAGCCTGATAATTTTGAAGAAAAATTTTATGGTGATACCACTTTCAGGCAAGCCCTGATTAAATCAAGAAATGTCCCTACTATTAAAATTGTTCAATCCATTCAGGTGCAAGCACTTATTGAGTTTGCAAAGCGTCTTGGTTTAAATACTCAATTCCCAATGGATCTTTCGGTTGCTCTTGGAAGTGCCGGCGTTTCGTTGTTTGATCTGACAAAGGTTTTTTCTATATTTCCAAGATTTGGAAGAAAAATATCACCTATTTTTTTTACTAAAATTATAGATAGAAACGGAAAACTTTTAGAAGAAAACAAACCCGATTTGATGGCTAATAACATTGTTATATCCAGTGGTTTGCAAATACAAAATCAAGTCTCTCCTAGTTCTTTGGTATCTCCTGATCCTTCAGCGTCTCCTAGTCCCTTAGCTTCTCCTAGCGTTTTACCGGCCAATTTTGCACCCAATCTGACAAAAGAGGATCCATCTTTAGTTATGGATCCTAGAGTCGCATATGTCATGACACATTTGATGAAAGAAGTTATCTCCTTTGGAACGGGTCATAAGGCAAAAAGCCTAGGAAGAACCGTGGCTGGAAAAACGGGTACTACCAGCGAATATGTTGACGCTTGGTTTATGGGATTTTCTCCAGATGTTGTCACAGGTGCCTGGGTCGGATTTGACAACCAGAAAACTTTAGGGTCATTCGAGACAGGAGCAAAGGCAGCGCTTCCTATTTGGTTAAGCTACATGAAGGAAGCTCTTAAATTCTATGAAGAAAAAGATTTTACCATTCCTCCTGGGGTTACCTTTGTTAGCATTAATCCTGTTAGCGGTAAGCGCGTTCCTCCTCACTTTGCGCACGCCATTAAAGAAGCATTCATTGAGGGCACTGAGCCCTTAGAAGAAGAATTGCGCGATGAGGCAACTCCCCAATCTCAAAGCGGTTTTCTTAAAGAAGATATTGAATAATGCCGATAGGTCAATGAGAGGGTTTCGTGTCTTCTTATGGGCATTATGTTGGATTTTAAAAAGTCTTTTTTGTGCTCTTTTTGCTTGCATGCGTGTATTTTCTTGTTTTGGTCATTGTATCTAATCAGGGTTAGTCAGTATACAAATACGGAAGATAAAAAAATAATATATGTAGAAATAGAAGAGCCTAAAAAAAATAATATTACAGAAAAAACCAAAAGAATTGTTCAAACAGCACAATTGGAGAAATCAACAGAAGCTCCGCAAAATGCTTTTTTGGGTGCTCAAAATCAAAAAGTTGATCAAGAAACAATGAGCCTTAAGCATATGGTTCAAGCTGGGTCTTCGCAAACTTCAAAAATTCCAGAAAAGGCAATGCAAAAACCAAAAACTGAGATTGCAAATCTAGGGCTTGCCTTATTACCGCATGAGACGACACAACTCTCAAAAGAGCATATTCCCGAGCGACTTGGAGACGAATGGAATGCGCGAGAAATACCGCAGGATTATATTAGGGGAGTCAGGGAGTCGGACCGGACCGCGTTAAACACTAAAGAGTACATGTTTTATAGTTATTTTCAGAGAATTAGACAGCGATTAGATCTGGCGTGGGGAGGAACTCTAAGAGAAAAACTCACAAAACTTTATAGAAGCGGCAGAGAACTTGCAAGCGATGTGGACCATATTACAAAATTAATAGTAATTTTAAATGGAAATGGTGAAGTTGTTAAAGTACAAGTAATCGAAGAATCTGGTGTTAGAGATTTGGACGAAGCTGCGATAAAGGCATTTAATCAATCAGGACCCTTTCCAAATCCGCCCAAAGGGCTAGTTGACAGACAGGGGATTATCAAAATCCGCTGGGATTTTATCCTAAAGACTTAGTTTGAGATTTTCAGTACAACTTGGTAAGGATAAAAGCATATGGAAAGCTCCCTAAGTCCTTTTGTTAATAGGCATGTCGGCCCACAAGAAGAACAAATTTTAGAAATGCTCAAATTTTTGGGTGTATCCACTCTAGATGAGATGATTTCTAAAACCATCCCGCTGCAAATTAGAACACGTAACCCTTTGTCTGCTGAAATATTAGGCAATGGAAAAACAGAATTTGAGGTTCTAAAAGAATTTAAAAAGCTTATTTCATTAAACCAAAACTTTAAATCTTACATTGGACTTGGTTACTACGATTGCGTTACTCCAGCGGTAATCCAGAGAGGAATTTTAGAAAATCCAGGGTGGTATACCCAATATACGCCTTATCAAGCAGAAATTTCTCAAGGGCGGTTAGAAGCGCTTTTAAACTTTCAAACCATGATTGTGGATTTTACTGGCCTAGAAATAGCTAATGCTTCTTTGTTGGATGAGGCTACTGCCGCGGCAGAAGCCATATTAATGGCTTATGCCATAAAAGGCCGTCCAAGCAATTATGGAGTATTTGTTTCAGACGGGTGTCACCCTCAAAACATATCAGTGGTTAAAACAAGGTGCGAAGCTTTAGGTATAGAAGTCACTATTGGAAGGCATGAAACATTTGATTTTAGTAAAAAAGTATTTGCAGCATTAATTCAGTATCCAGAAACCGATGGGGTTGTTTTAGATTATAGTAAGTTTATCGAAGAAGCTCACAAACATGAAGCGTTAGTAATTTTTTCAGCTGATCTATTGAGTTTGGCGCTACTAAAATCACCGGGTGAGTTAGGTGTTGATATAGCAGTGGGCAGTGCGCAGAGATTTGGCGTGCCCTTGGGATACGGTGGCCCACACGCTGCATTTTTAGCCACAAAAGATGTTTATAAAAGATTAATGCCGGGAAGAATTGTGGGGATTTCAAAAGATTATGATGGAAGTGTCGCCATTCGCCTTACTTTGCAAACTCGCGAACAACACATTAGACGCGAAAAAGCTACTAGCAATATTTGTACTGCACAGGTTTTATTGGCTGTAATTGCAAGTATGTTCGCTGTTTACCACGGACCTCGTGGCATAAAAGAAATAGCAGAACGGATCTTTAAGCTTACAAATATATTAGCAAAAGGTTTAAGTAAAGTTGGTTATAAAATAAAAGAAGGATTATTTTTTGATACCGTTAGAGTTGCTACTTCAAAAGAAAAACAGAGCCAAATTTTAGAATATGCAAAAAAAGAAAAAATAAATTTTAGGATTTACGGGAATGGAAACCTAGGCATTTCTTTAGATGAGACAACTACGATTGGCGATTTAGATCAGATTTTAAAAGTATTTAACCTCGGAAAAAATTTAGACTTTTTTATTCAAAATGACTTTAACAAGTCAAAAGCCTTTGTAATTGACGATCGTTTTTTAAGAAAAACTTCTTATCTCAAACACCAGATTTTTAGTTCCCATCACTCTGAAACAAAAATGCTTAGATACCTTTATAAATTGCAATCTAAGGATCTTTCATTAACAACATCAATGATTCCGCTTGGTTCTTGTACAATGAAACTTAATGCTGCAACCGAGATGTTTCCTGTGACATGGTCCGAAGTTAATGCAATTCACCCCTTTGTTCCTGTTGAACAGTCCGAGGGGTATCAAATAATGTTTAAACACCTTCAGGCTATGCTTGCAGAGATTACAGGTCTTGACGCGGTTTCCTTACAGCCAAATGCAGGAGCGCAGGGAGAATACACGGGGCTTTTGGTGATAAAGAAATTTCAGCATATAAGTGGTCAGACGCAAAGAGATGTTTGCTTGATCCCAGCATCGGCTCATGGAACAAATCCAGCTAGCGCCGCTATGGCAGGACTAAAAGTTGTAGTAGTTAATTGTGATAAAAGTGGCAATATTGATCTTGTAGATCTTAAAACTAAAGCAGAGGAACATGCTCAAGACTTATCATGTATTATGCTAACTTATCCATCAACACACGGTGTGTTCGAAGAAAACATTCAAAAGATTTGTGAGATAGTTCATGCAAATGGCGGTCAGGTATACATGGATGGAGCTAATTTAAACGCTCAAGTTGGACTTTGCAAGCCTTCAGAGATTGGAGCCGATGTTTGTCATCTCAATTTACACAAGACGTTTTGTATTCCTCATGGAGGGGGCGGGCCAGGGATGGGTCCGATTGCAGTTAAGAAACATCTGGCACCTTTTTTGCCGTCGCATGCCATTGTGCATATTGGTGATGAACGATCTATAAGCGCAGTCTCGTCAGCGCCCTGGGGAAGTGCTAGTATTTTGCCGATTTCTTATATTTATACCTTAATGATGGGAGCAGAGGGACTCCGATTTGCAACACAAGTAGCTATATTAAATGCCAATTATGTAGCCAAGAAATTAGAGTCTTATTATTCGGTTTTATATAAAGGTAAAAATGGATTTGTGGCACATGAGTGTATTATTGATCTAAGGCCGCTTAAGAATACTTCGGGTATCGAAGCAGATGACGTAGCTAAACGGCTTATGGATTATGGATTTCATGCACCTACGGTTTCGTTCCCGGTGCCAGGCACAATGATGATTGAGCCTACAGAAAGTGAAAGCAAAGACGAGCTAGATCGTTTTTGTGAGGCCATGGTTTTAATTCGAAAAGAAATCGAAGATATCGAAAATGGTGTGGCAGATAGGAAAAATAATTTATTAAAAAATGCTCCACACACGGCAAGCCAGATCTCAAGATCCGAATGGAATCACCCATATTCTCGTGCCCAGGCAGCATTTCCAGCGCCTTGGCTTAAGGAGCATAAGTATTGGCCCACGGTTTCGAGGATAGATGCCGCGTATGGAGAGAGAAATATTTGTTGCGCTTTGCCTGTTTAATTCTTATTTAAAAAGGTTTTTCAGTATTGACATCGATACTATAACTGTTGTACCATTTATTTATGAGTGTTAAAGTTTCTCCAAAATACCAAGTAGTTATTCCCGAAAATGTCAGAAATATTTTAGGTTTAAAACCCGGACTTCAAGTCGAAGTAATTGCAAAAGGTGGTATTGCTTATTTAGTTCCTGTGAAATCTATAAGTGAAATTAAAAAAAAATTTGCTGGAAAATTAAATACAAAAAACTACAGAGATAAAAAAGATCGGATTAACTAACATGGTTGTAGATAGTTCTGTTTGGCTTGAATTGGCTAATTCAGGAAAATTAGCAGAAAGTTGTGAATCACGCCTAAACAAAGTGTCTCAGATTTTTATTCCAACGATTGTTTTTTTCGAAATTTACAAAAAAGTAAAGAAGATACAAACAGAACAAGATGCCTTAGAAATAATTGGAGCTCTCAGCCGCTTTACAGTACTAGATTTTACTAGAGATGTTTCGTTACTTGCAGGTGATTTATCCTTGGAATATCATTTATCTATGGCCGATAGCATTGTGCTTGCTCATGCCAAAATCTTAAAAACGTCATTACTGACTTTAGATCATGATTTTCAAGACATTCCAGACGTAATAGTAATTCATTAGCGAATATAAGAAAAATTAAATAGATTCTGATTTTTTATCAGACCTTTCATGATAACCATGTATTGCATATCAGTTGTACCACCGCCGATTTCAAAGAGTTTAGCATCACGCATAAATCGTTCGATGTCGCATTCGCGCGAATACCCCATTCCACCCAGTATCTGCATAGTGTCCAAACAAGCCTGAACTGTCCACTGACTGGCAAAGATTTTGACTGCTGAAACCTTGAGATGAAACTCTGGCGAATCCATCGAGAGACTGAGCAGCTCGCGTGTGGCGGCATCCACCATTGTGAGCTGTGCATAGAGGTGAGCAATCTTGAGCTGAATTGCCTGATGCTCAATAATGGCTTTTCCAAAGGCATGTCTTTGTGCGGAGTATTTTAGCGCAGTCTCAAGACAGTGACGAATAATTGCTGAAGCGGCAATGCCCACATACAGGCGTTCGTGATTGAATCCGGTTGTAATTTGCAGAAATCCGCTTCCTGGTTTACCTAGCACTTGGCCGGCAGAAACCTCGACATCCTTCATGAAAATCTTACGCTACCTTTGTCAATGATGGCGATAATGATGGTCGTGCTGAACTCAGATTAATTTGAGTAAAAGAAATAAGTCGGCCAGAATTATTAACAGGAACCAGTTCTTGCGTGGTTTGAAAACAGCGGACACAAATGCGCTTTGGAGGAAGGTTCTTTCGCCGGCATTTTGGGCAGACAGAAGCTAGAAGAATTTCTTTTTTCAATCCCTCGAAAAAACGCGTAAGAAAATCTCCGGCTTGCCACTGGTAGCGAATGGAGATCTTCGAATGCATAAGTATATTCACTTTAGTTTTTCAACGTAGTGGGTGTAATCATCTGAGTTAAGAAGGTTTTGAAAAGTTTGGATATCCGTTGCTTCCATTTCAATTAACCATGCACTTTTGTGCGGGTCTTTGTTTAACTGACTGGGTTCTTTGATAACGGTTTCGTTAATTTTTGTTACTTTGCCTGTAACTGGCGAATATAGATCTGAAACTGCTTTGATGCTCTCAACTACCCCAAATGTTTCTCCTTGTTTAAAGGTTTTTCCCATTGGAGGTAGTTCTACAAATACGATATCTCCAAGTGCGCTTTGTGCGTGGTCTGTAATTCCAATAGTCACATTTTTTTCGTTGATTTTTGCCCATTCGTGTTCTTTTGTATATTTTAGTTCCTTCGGGTACTGCATAGACAAGTACTTATCATAGGTTCATATTAAAAACCAATAACAATTGAAAAAATTGAAAATTATATTAAGAGTTTGAAGGCTTAGGTCTATAAAACGGAGTTGATACTATTTCAGCTAGAAATTTAGTTCCCCTAATTTCAACGGTTACTCGAGAACCAATAGTTGGGTTTGAATTTTTATTTATATAAGCAATGCCAATTGCACAATTTAGCGATGGAGATTGTGTGCCACTTGTAATTACCCCAATTTTAGTGCTCTTATCTCCCGTAAAAACACTATAGCCTTGGCGAGGTATCCCGCGGTCAATAAGTTTTAGTCCAATAAGTTCTTTTGTGAGCCCATCTTGTTTCGCCTTAAGAATGGCTTGTTTCCCTATGAAACTTTCTTTTTCTAATTTTACAACCCATGCAAGATTGGCTTCTATGGGGTTGGTTACATCATTAAGTTCGTGCCCATAAAGAGGATATTTCATTTCTAGTCTCAGCGTATCTCTAGCTCCAAGTCCGCATGGTTTAAGTCCCAGGGGTTGACCAACTTCTAGTAGTGCCTGCCAAACTTTAGGTCCATCGTACCATTGGGTATAAACTTCGAACCCGTCCTCGCCTGTGTAGCCTGTTCTAGCTATAATAGCGCTAATCGTATTTAAAATTTTTCCCGTTGTGAACCAATATGTTTTGATTCCAGAGAGGTTCACGGAAGTTAATTTTTGTAAAATTTCACAAGCCCTAGGTCCTTGTATAGCGATTTGAGTATAGTTTGGACTTTCGTTGGTTAGTGTAAAATTTTTATAAGGAAAATCTTGAGCAGTTTTTTTGAACCAGGCAAAATCTTTTTCTGTATTTGAGGCATTTACTACAACCAGGAAGTTTTCTTTTGAGCGTTTATATGTAATGACATCATCTATGATTCCACCGGAGTGGTTACACACGGTTGTATACTGTGCTTGTTCATTAGATATGTTGGCAATATTATTAGTGACAAGGTGATTTAGGAACGCTTCTGCGTCGGCGCCTTTAATTTCGATTTCTCCCATATGGCTGACATCAAAAAGACCGGCATTTTTTCTACAAGCTAGGTGTTCGTCAATTACTCCAGTGTATTGAACCGGGAGTTCCCACCCTCCAAAATCAACAAGCCTACCTCCTAGTTTTTTATGCTCTTCAAAAAGAGAGGTTTGTTTTAGCTGCATAAACCCCTTTTATATTTTATTTTTTAAAATGGCTAGAATAAAAACTAACTAAACTATGTTACCCACTATATGTGTAGTTTTGCCGCTTGTATGGTGTTTCTCATTAACATCATAATTGTCATTGGCCCGACTCCTCCTGGCACTGGAGTAATTGCCAAGGCTTTTTTTGAAACTTCATCAAAACACACATCTCCTGAGATTTTTCTTTTACCTTCCCTGTGAATGCCTACGTCTACAACTATAGCGTCTTTTTTTACATGGTCTGCTGTTATAAGTCCCTTCAGACCGGCTGCAACAATTAATAAATCAGCCTGTGATGTCATTGCTTCTAAGTTTAAAGTCTTGCTGTGACATTGAATCACTGTGGCATTTTCTTGCAGTAAGAGTTGCGCCATTGGTTTTCCGACTATAGAACTTCTTCCCACTACGCAGGCTAGTTTGTAGGCAGGCTGAAATTGATAATAATGCAAAAGCTCTAAAATTCCCTGTGGTGTACAAGGTTTAAAACAAGGCAATCCAAGCGACAGTCGTCCTACTTGTTCGGGATGAAAGGCGTCAACGTCTTTTCTGGGATCAATCCAATACAAAACGTCTTCTTCTGGAAAATGTCTCGGCAATGGTCTCTGAATTAAAACCGCATCTACACTTTTGTCATTGTTTAGTTTCTGGATTGTATTTTTAACCTCTTTTGGAGAAGGGTTTTCTGAAAGCACAACCGTTTCATGTTCAATTCCTAAACTTTTTGCCATTTCGCCTTTTTTGTTTGTATAAATAACACTTGCAGGGTTATTGCCCACTAAGACTACTGCAAGTTTTGGAGTTTTCTTGTGAATA
>JACRAO010000113.1 GCA_016213345.1 Bdellovibrio sp.
AAAAGAGAGGGGTGAATATTAGTTACCCGATAATACCCTCGCTCTGAGTGCCATGCCCTTAAAAATAATGGAGACAAAACGCGCATATAACCAGCTAGCACAATAAAGTGAGGAGCGTGGATTTTTAAAAGTGCTAATATTTCTGACTCGTGCTCTTCGCGTGATTGCAATTTTTTAGGAATAACAAAACTAGGAATTTGAAATTTTTTAGCCAACCCAATAACTTGAGCATCGGGTTGATCTGAAATCAGCGAAACTACTTTGGCGTCTAATTTCTTGGCGTTAATAGCCTCACAAATAGCTTGAAAGTTACTACCCCTACCCGATGCAAAAACTGAGATTGCGGTTTTTTTCATACTCTAGCTATTCACCAATATCCTTACGGAAATGCATTTTAGGAAACTTAAGTTTCGTCAAAAAGTCATAAGCCTGTTGTCTTGCTTGTACTAAAGAACTACCAGTACCCAACGCTCCAAAAGCCCTTCCGCCCTTTGTTACAAAAGTACTATTGCTATTTTGTTTTTGCACTCCTGAAAAAAAATAACTAGGAAAAGCAGACGATTGAATATATTCGTTCATACCTGAAATCCTGAGTCCGTGCTCTGGCTTTTCCGGATAACCAGGCGCACAAGCCACTACGTAAACTGCATGGGTTTTAGAAAATGGAACAAGTGTGGGCATTGAACTCAAATCACCTTTTGCGCAAGCCATGCACCATAAGAACAAATCACCTTCCATACGCGGAAGCAAAACCTGTGTTTCAGGATCTCCAAAACGAGAATTAAACTCCAATACCCAAAACTTTTTCGTTTCTGGCTGAAACATTAAACCAGCATACAGCAGCCCTCTAAACGGACAACCCCGATTTTCCAGCTCCCTGAGTGTTGGCAAAAAAACGTCATTCAAAACGCGTGTAGATAACTCTTGAGTTCCAGGCACCGGACTAAAAGAACCCATGCCACCAGTATTTAAACCCAAATTACCATCTAAAAGCCGTTTATAATCTCGTGCTGGCTCTAAAAGTGATGCTCGTGTACCATCACAAAACGCCATCCACGAGATTTCTTCGCCTTCTAAAAATTCTTCGATCACGAGTTTTTTAGAAATAGGAAATAAATCCTTGGCAGCTTGCAATCCTTCCTGCAATGTCTGGCAAATCCGAACTCCCTTTCCGAAAGCCAAACCGTCTGCCTTAATAACCAAATGCTGAGTTTTTCTAAAGCATAAATTTAAAAACTTTTCTGCTTCTTGCAGTACATCAAATATCCAAAACCGTGCGGTTGGCACGTTGGCCTTTTGCATCACATCTTTTGCCCAGGCCTTACTTGCTTCGATTTGTGCTGCTTTTTTTTTAGGTCCAAAAGTTAAAATTCCACCACTTGACTCTAAAACATCTACTATGCCATCTGCTAACGGATTATCAGGACCAATTACAGCTAAATCTACATTTTTAGATTTTGCAATTCTTGCTAAACTCACAAAATCTTTTGGATGCGAAGAAAACGGAACTCGTTCCCAAGCTGGCGCATAGCCGTCATTTCCTGGAGCCACTATGATATGTTTTACTTTTGGAGATTGAGACATTTTCCATGCTAGCGCATGCTCCCTGCCTCCTCCGCCAACAATTAAGACAGTACTCATTGAGCTTGCGCCTCTCTTAGTTTTTGCACCAACACGTCAAGTGTCCACACGTCTTGAAACCAAGGTCTTTTCGTGAGTTCATTGGTCAAAACCTGATAAATCTGACTTGCTAGTTCTAACTTGTCATGAGGCAGTTCTGGCGGCTTGAGGCTGACAAGTTTTTTCCAATTGGCCTGACCTTGCTTGATTGCTTCTTGCTTTGCGATTTGTAAGTTCTGAAACCACTGAGTTTGTCTATAAAAAACTCTTAAAAATTCTTTTGAAAGCTGTGTACCGTCTTTTAAAATACGGAGCTCGTCAATACCAACCGCGTCTACTAACATTAGCTTTTGGTTTTGATCTGTGGCCCATTCCAATTTTCCATCCATGAGTTCTAAACCTAGGCTCAAAAATTCTTCTTTCAAGAAACCAGCAACCAGGCTAGTTTTTATAAAAATGTCCTTTAACTGTTTTATACTAAGCCCCGAAATAGCCAAAGCTTCGCTGAGCTGCAGGGGTCTGTCTTTAGATTCTAGTTTTGTAAAAAGTTCTAAAAAAGGAAAACTCCAATGTTCATTAGGTTTATAATTAGGAAATCCAGATTCCTCAAAAAAACATGGATTTTTATTTAACCTTTCTAACAAAGAACTCCCTTCAGGACAGCCGAAACGAAAAACGACTTCAAGCGGAATAAGTTTAGGTTTTTTGGTTTCCTGCGTTTGTGAATAATCATACAACGTTCGCCCCAGCAAAACGCCATGTGTTGGTCTTTTGACTTCAACAGATTCTACAATAACGGATCGTGTGGGAGTAATTAGTTTATCTAATAAAACACTTTTAGTGTTTTGTAAAACGCCTAGATAATGATTTCTTAAGCCCTTGGTTTTAAGAACACTTATTTCTTTTTTTAATTCTGGATTAAAAGGCGAATGTTCTATGAGCAGTTTTGCAGTTTGTGTTTGAAAAAACTTTTTCCAATTACCTCGGATGTTTAGTTTCTCAAAAAACCAGGCAGCTAAAATAGCCAGGGCATGCCCTTTTTGGGGTATAGGATTTGGCATTTTTCCCCAATCAAAAACACTGAAGTCATCAGTATATTCAAAAACAAAAGCTCTGGTGTTTTTAATTTTCAAAGGACCTAAAACATTTTTGACTGAACCCCGATATACAATGGGCGGTTTTAGGTTCTTCATATTTTACTCAACTTTTTTCCTATCTTTTAGTCTTTGCTCAGCAAAGCGTTTTCCTAATGTAATATCAGTTGGGTATTTGCCGTCTAAACAGGCAGTGCATGGATTTTGACCGCCCTTTTGAAATACACTGATGGCTTTTTTTAATCCTTCTAGATCTTGATATATAACTGCATCTGCTTCTAATTCTTGCTCTATATCTTTTAAACTCTTATGAGAAGCAATGAGCTCGTTTTCAGATGGGAAATCAATCCCATAAAAACATGGATGCTGAATAGGAGGGCAAGTAGATAGAAAATAAACTTTTTTCGCTCCTGCTGCTCTGACAAGTTCAATAATTTTTTTAGATGTTGTTCCACGCACAATCGAATCGTCAACTAGTAAAACATTTTTTCCCTCAATTTCTGAACGAACTGGAGAAAGTTTTAGTTTTACAGCACTCTGGCGTTTTTCATGAGAATCTAAAATAAAAGTTCGCTTAATGTACCGGTTTTTAATTAAAACCTCACGATATGGGATTTTTAATTCTTCACTTAGTCGTATAGCTGCAATTCTCGAAGTCTCAGGCACAGGCACAATCATGTCAGCTTGGATTTCATTGGATTCGATTTTCTTTTTTACAATATTAGCCAGATTTTGACCGAGCTGAATTCGAGCACCGTAAACAGGAACGCCGTCTATAATAGACTCAGGCGAAGCAAAATAAACCCACTCAAACATACAAGGTCTAGGCGGTGCATTGGCATCTAATACCTTCGAATAAACTTTAAGCTCTTCATCAATAAAAATAACTTCGCCGGGCCTAATATCTCTGACAATTTCATAGCCTAGAAAAGACAATGAAACACTTTCAGAAGAAATCATATAAGAAATATTATCAGATTCTCCAAAGCGTTTGCCTTTTCTTATGCCTAAAATAAGAGGGCGAATGCTGTGGGGATCTCTAAAAGCCCAAAGTCCTTGTTCAGCAACTAGGCCGACTATGCTGTAGCTGCCACTAATTTTTTGAAATACTTTGTCTGTGGCCTGACAAATCATCTCAAAATCTAGTTTATTATTTTTCTGTGCAAACTCCGCTAAATTTTCAGCAAATAAATTTAAAATAATTTCCGTATCTGAATGTGTGAGCAGATGGCGATGTAGTTTTACTTTCAATTCGTGGGTCAACTCTTCGCAGTTTATAATATTGCCGTTATGAACCATGCCAAGACCAAATGGGTAATTTAATAAAAATGGCTGGACATCCATTATGTCACCACGACCTACGGTACTGTAGCGGGTGTGACCAATTGCGATATTGCCAGTTAAGGTTTTCATATTTTCGCGAGTAAAGACAGATTCGACCAAACCTAAATTCTTTACCCGATGAAATCCGTCAGAATCATGAGTTAAAATACCAGCCGCATCCTGCCCTCGATGCTGCAAGGTGGTAAGCCCAAGAAAGGCTTCCTGAGCGGCTTCTGATGATCCAATAATACCAACTACGCCACACATATAGGGCATTCTTATCACACTTGGAACTGAGATAACAGAAGGAAACTAAAACAAGTAGTTGAAAGTATTAAAAACTATGACTAGACTATATTTTATACGGGGGGAATTGAAAGTTATGAGCACAGCGCTCAGTCCAGTAACTGGAATTTTAGAAGAACACCAGGTAGTCATTGATTTTGGCAAATATGCGGGAAAAACAATTAGCGAAGTATCAGAACTAGATCCTAGTTTTTATAAAAAATTAGCTACAGAAAAAGAAAATGGTATTTTTGCCATACGAAGACACAAAGATAAGACATTTAGACTGTACATCAATCCACTTATGGAGATGGAGCAATAATCTACGCCAAATCAATATTGATTCTCCCATTAAACACAAAACATGCCGGTCCCTCCATAAAGACAGGCGCGCCTGGACCATCCCACTGAATAAAAAGTTCTCCACCTGGCAAATATACTTTTATTTTGCTAGTCAGGTCTGGCGTAACAAATTTTAATGCCAAGGCTGTAACTACCGATGCACATGCACCCGTACCACAAGCCAGAGTTTCGCCAGCTCCACGCTCCCAAATACGGATAGAAATAGAAGTTTTTAGAGATTTTTTTCTAGCTCCGACTTCGACAAATTCGACATTAACTCCATCAGGGAACTTTCGATGTGTCTCAATAAGAGGACCCCATTTTGTTAAAGGTATTTTTTGTATGTTTTTTGTAAAAATCACACAGTGTGGATTTCCCATGCTGATTTCATAAAAAAGTAATTTTTTTTGATCATTCTTATGAACATTATTATGATCATTCTTATGAACATTATTATGATCATTCTTATGATCAATAGAAATAATATTTTTAGAAGTTTTTTTATTTAACAAAAACTCAAAACCTCTGCCAAGCACGGGCACTCCCATATTTACTCTCACATAATTATTATCTAAAATCCAAACTGTTATCAGGCCAGCTAAAGTTTCGATAATCCATTCTTTTTTTTGTGGATTTTGTTGTGAAAGAAAAAGTCCTACGGCTCTAATTCCGTTACCACACATCTGAGCCTGTGAGCCATCTTGATTAAAAACCTCCATTCTGGCATCTGCGTTTGGTGCGTGCGCCTTTTTTATCCATAAAAATTGATCAGCACCGACTCCAAATCGCCTGTGGCAAATTTTTTTTATAACATCAGAAGTTAATAATGATAATTCTGGTTGTTTGAAATCATTGACAACCACAAAGTCATTTCCTAGTCCGTGCATTTTTGTAAAAGAAATAATTTTAGAATTTGTCATATTTTACATCACTCAAGTGATAAGGCGATTTTTAATCCTTGATCAACCTCGTATAGCGAGGATGAAGGTAGTAATCCAATTTTTTCATTAATTTTTGATCGATCTAGAGTAGTAACTTGATGACAAAGCGCTACACTGAGCTGTTTTAATCCAGCAGTACCTCTAGCAAGCACAATAGCAGTAGGCCCTCGACGAGATTGTTTATTAGAAGCAGAAACCGGGACTACTATGATTGAATGCCATTTGAAACTTTCATTGAAAACGTCATGAGAAACAATTATGACTGGCCTTTTGCCATACTGTTCAGAGCCTGAACGAGGATTTAAATTTGCCCAGTAAATTTCACCTCGTTTCATTTAATTCCTTTTTATTCCTCTTTTATACCTTTTTCTTGTTTTATAATATGCTCTATCCCGGCAGCTTCAAGTTCTGGATCAAAATCATGGCGACTTCCAGCATTAGCGTTTACATATTCAATAAGTTTTTGGCGTATCGCTGCTTTTTTTCTCTCTTTTAGCCATGATCCGATCACATCGCGTACAATTTGGGTAGCTGGTTTTTTTAACACTTCTGCAACCTGGCGTAATTCAAGATAAATATTCTCATGCAAAGGGATATGAAAATTTTTGCTCTTTATAGCAGAACCCATACCATAAATATATGGCATATTTTATGCCATGTCAATATGCCATAACTAGATTCTGCTAACTCTATAAATCCGCTTTGCCTGAGTGAGACATTCTTTTAAGCTTTGATTTAACACTGCCTGCTGTTGCTTCTGCTGAATGGATTGCAGCCAAACACGATGACAAATATTTCTTCCTGTCTCTGCCTTTTTCTTTTGAATTTTTTTGCTTCTCTTCAAGTGCTGCTTTTTCTTCTTTTAATTCTTCTAGTTTCTCTTTTTTCTTTTTAATGGCCGGTGAATCTTCATTACTCTCATCTTCGTCTGATGAGTCTTCAGGTAGCTCTCGCAATTTGGCATCAACTTTACTAATAATAGAAGTTACTTTACGTATTATTTCTGGAACCGCTGGTGCAGGTGCCGGCGGCACGGGCAGGGCTGCTATCACAGTTTCCAGGCTATCAAAGCCTACACTAATTAAGTTTTTAATAGCACCATCTATATTATCTCCCAAATTATCGCTTACAATGTCATTTATTCTATCTTTTGCAGCAGAAATGGCTGGTGGTGATGCATTCAAATCTGCTTTAAGCTGCCTTAAAGCATTCTTCAACGCCACATAAGCACTTCGCTTTTTACTTGAAGTACTATTGTTATGTTTTTTCTTTTGTTCCAAAACAGCAATCTCGTCTGTTAATGTTTTAATTTCTCTCTTAACTTTATCTAGTCTTCTTCCATCTTCCCGACTAAATGTATCATCACTTTCGTCATCATCATCGTGCATACCAAGTGAGATATGATTTTCCGAGCAAACTCTCTTTACTCCAGAAATTAAGCTACTCACGACATCTACATCTAAAGAAGCACTTGCATAATCATCAATTTGTCTTAAAGCACT
>JACRAO010000114.1 GCA_016213345.1 Bdellovibrio sp.
ATTTAAACATTTTAAACATTTTAAAACAATTTTTAAACTACTGAATATTCTTATTATATGTCAAACTCAGAAATAAATCTAGAAAAACTGAAAAATCAAATTCTTGATTTTCACTTATAGAATCAAGTTCTTGATTTCTAGTATCCATAAATAACTCCTCTAAAATAACTCCCCTATCACAATGACAAATCCACCTGCTAGGTTGATGCACAGAATATATCAGAAACCAACAAAAATGTTTATTATTTTTAAATTTTGTGGTACTCAAATTCGTTAAACTGGTTTATAGGAAAAAAATTATGTCATTTAAACTTATTCCGCAAAAATATTACAGACTTCCATGGTCTCTTACAGACAACGGAATTTCTTGGATTGAGGTAACCACAAGCTGCAACCTAGCCTGTGAGGGCTGTTACCGACCAAAAGCAGGGGGGCATAAATCACTCAAGCAAATAGCCGAAGATCTTGCTGTATTTAAACAAGAACGCAAAAGTGATTGCATGAGTGTTGCTGGCGGAGATCCATTAGTACATCCAAAAATAGTAGAAATCACAAAGATGATCAAAGATGGCGGTTGGAAACCCATCATTAACACAAATGGTTTATCTCTAACACCAAAACTCCTAAAAGAACTCAAAACAGCTGGAGCTTTTGGTTTTACATTTCACATTGATACATCACAAATTAGACGCGACTCCAAAGTTAAGACAGAAGGCGAACACAATGCACTAAGGCAGAAATTTGCAGAAATGCTAGCCACAGAAGGCGGACTTGCTTGTTCTTTTAATCAAACCGTAACTACAGAAACCCTTAACCAAGTCCCTGATGTTGTCAAATGGGCACAAAAACATCCAGACATTGTTCACACCATTGTTTTTATCTTGTATCGAGAACCACGTTTGTTTGGTGAGTTTGATTTTTACGCCCATGGCAAAAAAGTACCACTACAAGAAACCTATGAAAAAGCCTCAGAGTGGGCAGGTACAAAAGCACTAAACGCCACAGATGTCATAGATAAAATCAGAACAGTAGATGAACTGTACGAACCAAGCGCTTATCTCAATGGCACAGAAGATCCCAATAGCACTAAATGGCTTTTAGCTACACGTATTGCCTCTAAAGACGAAAGTTTTGGATATACCTCACCAAGATTTATGGAATGGGTTCAAGAAGGAAGCAGATTTTTTAGAGGCAAGTACTTGAGCTATTCAAATACTGAGTTTTTATCTAAGGGACGTGAAACCATGCTGGCCTTTAGTCTGTTTGATCCTAAAATGAGACAAACGCTGAAGCGGTATATAAAAAATCCTCTCAATATATTGAAAAAACTTTACATACAAACTTTCACAATCATTCAGCCAGTTGATATTTTAGCCGACGGGCGAATGAACATGTGTGATGGTTGCCCTGATATCACTGTACATAATAAAAAACTCTATTGGAGTTGTAGGCTCGAAGAAATTAAGCAATACGGATGTTTTGTTGCCGCCGCACCCAGAAAACCTGTGATGGAAAAAAGACCAGAAGTAGACCCACCTCAGGTATTTTTGAATTAAAATTCAGGTCACGCATGGCACACGTTATTTTATTAACTTGTCAAAAAAATATACAAAATAACAATAAAGAAGGTGATTGGTTTTTCGTAAAACTCCAGAACCAATTTGAGTTATTGCAGTTATGGCTGAATCAGTATAAAGCTGCTTTTTTATCCCTCCAATTACCTGCTGGTGATGCTCTAGATATATTCGTATCTGTTCTTGATTTAA
>JACRAO010000115.1 GCA_016213345.1 Bdellovibrio sp.
GAATTTCGAGTTGTAGTCCGTCTGGATTATCTGGCTGTAGAAAATAGCGTCTAATAAAATTAACTGATTCGTGAAAATTTCCAGAGACTTCAGCTTTCTCGATAGAGTTTTCTAAGTTATAACCGTAACTTAAAATAAAATTATTAGCCTCTTCGATATTATTAATGTGAAAGCCTTGCGCGGTGTCAATTGAGGATTTACCACCTACAATGATATCCAAGACCTCCCATTGAAAGTCATATTTTCTTTTAAGTAAGGCTTCTAGCTGTTTATCCATCTCAAGATGAGCATATAAGAAAGAGACGCTATACGACAAGAGGAAATATTTGCATTACCATGGCGCCTGTTTTGTCACGGGTAACATGGCGGATTATCCGGAAAAGCTGAGGATAAACACAAATGTGGTCACACCTGCACAGTACGTTGCTTGGTTGAGAGAAGGATGATTATGCTATTCTTCTAAAATGCCCTAATTTTATGGGATTTAATTGGAATTTTATACTAGAGTCTTTGACAGAGCAGGTGCTATAATGAAATTGATATGGAAATTTCAAAAATTTCTCTTCAAAAATTAGAAAAAGCTTTACAAAGCTTAGAAAAAGCAATTGCTCAGCCTAAAAATGAGTTTACTCGCGATTCGGTCATCCAACGATTTGAATATACTTTTGAGCTTTCATGGAAAACACTGCTAAAAGTTTTAGAATCCAATAAAGAAATCGAAGACAATAGCATCAAGGGTATTTTGAGAGAGGCTGCAAGACAGCATTTGATTGATCAAATTAATGAATGGTTCAACCTTCACGAAGCCAGAAACCTTTCTTCTCACACTTATAACGAAGACACAGCAGAAGAAGTCTATGATCTTATTTTAGGGGCACCCAAGCTTGTACAACGACTTATTTCAGAATTAAGTAAAAGAATAAAACCAAAATGAAGATTAGCATTGCTGCCAACGAATTAAAATGGATTCGAAAAGAAATTAATAAAATTTTACCACAGTCAAAAATTTTAGCTTTTGGATCTAGAGTTCGTGGAGATCACAAGTCCTTTTCGGACCTTGATCTTTCTTTGGACTGCGGAAGTCCAATTCCACTCGAAAAATTATCTTTGCTAAAAGAAATTTTTAGTCAATCTACATTGCCATACTCCATAGACCTTATCGACTGGCAACGGATTGATACTGATTTTAGAAAAATCATTCTTGAAAATAATTTGGAGCTGTAAAGTCTTTAAAAAGAAATAAATTTTACTTATTTTCTAACTCAATATTAAGAAAAGGGATATCTGTTTTTGTTTCGGCAAGTTCTTCGCTGGTTTTTCTTAACCGTTGCATCAGCTCCAGCGTCAATGCCCAGAGTATTTTGACGGCAATGTCTTTTTCGTATTTTAGAAAAGGGAAAAGATCATCTTTTGAAACAACTAAAAACGAAGTTAGTTCGGAACATTTTATTGCAGCAGAGCGTTTGGCGTTATCAAAAAGGGCCATTTCTCCAATTACTTCGCCTCTATCCCTTTTTGAAATTACTTGCCCAGATTTAACAACCTGAACTTTTCCATTTAAAATAATAAACATTTTGTTTCCAACTGCGCCCTCTTCAAAAAGCATGTGATTGGCGGAGTAGGATTCTACTTTTGCAATATTTAGAACTTTAATAAGTTCTGGATAATTTAAATACCTAAAGAGTGGGACTTTTCCAAAAAGTTGGGTTTTGCGGAGAGCATTGAGTGCTTCTGGAGCTAATTCCTTGGTCTCTACACATAACGCGATTGTTGTAATATTGTCATGACCTCCTCGTGCATTTGAGAGGTTAATGAGGGCTTGTGGAAGTGTAGAAAGCTCGGATTTATCAAAAAAACCAAGTATCTCCGGCGTCTTAATATTATCGGTAAGTCCATCTGTACAAAGAACAAACTGGTCCTTATTCATTAGTTCCATTTCGAATAAGTCAACTTGCACATAGTTTTGAACGCCCACTGCTCTTGTTAGTGTGTGTGCATTGGGATGATTGTGAATTTGCTCGTCCGTGAGTAAGCCTTGTTTTTTCATTTGTACCAATACTTTGTGATCTTCGGTAAGTTGGTGGATGGTATTGCTACGGATTAAATATGCCCTGCTATCTCCAACATGAGCGACAAAGGCATAATCTTGGGTCACTAAGAGCACCACGACAGTAGTACACATTTTTTTAATTAACACATCTGATTCGGTTAGGTCATTAATTTTAGTATTTGCATATTGAACGGCATGTTCAAGCAATGAAGATACTATTTTCCTATCATTAACAGACGGATTTTTATTATAATTTTCGATGATTTGTTTTTTATTAAACAAGTATTCTTCGATTGCTTTTGCACACTGTTCGCTTGCAACTTGCCCCGATTGGTGGCCTCCTACACCATCGCAGATTATATAAAGTCCTATGTCTTTATTTATTAAAAAATAGTCTTCATTTTTTTCTCTTTTCATGCCAGGATGGGACATTCCATAAACATGGGTTTTCATTGTCATGCTCGCCCCCATGGGCTTATTATCTGAATTGTCATACAACGAGATTATCTATAAAATGGTAAAGATTAACAAGTGTTTTAAAATGAAAAACTTTATACAATGGGTCATTATATTTTTTGCTACAGGTGCATTTAGCGGATTTATGCCAAAAGCGCCCGGCACTGCCGGAACGCTAGTTGCAATTCCTATTGTATATTTTACTGCTAATTGCTCTGTAAGTTTTCATATTTATTTTTGGTTAACTCTGTTTTTTTTAGGGGCATGGGTTGCAAAATCATATGACGAAATGCAAAACACGCAAGATAACTCTAAAATCGTAATTGATGAAATTGTGGGTTTTGGTTTGGCAGCTTACGGCTGGAGTAATAATACTAAAATGCTTTTATTGGCTTTTGTTTTTTTTAGATTTTTTGATATTTTCAAAATTTTTCCTGCGAAACAATTTGACATTTGGTCCAAGCATAAAGCCAAAGGAATTTTTAGAGGTTTTTGTATTATGATGGATGATGTAATGGCAGGATTGCAAACATGGTTAGTGTTATTTTTGGTTCAAAAAATATTATGACGCCCTTAAAAGAAGCACAGAGTGTTTTTAGGCTTTTAAAGAAAAAACATAAAAAAATTGTTTTTGCAGAAAGTTGCACAGGCGGAATGATGGCTTCTATAGTAACTGAGATACATGGTATATCAGAAAATTTTTGCGGGTCATTGGTTGTGTATCGCAATGATACTAAGACAAAATGGCTTAAAATTTCAAAAAAAATACTAGCTCAACATGATACAGTTAGTGTTCAAACGGCAAAAGCAATGGCAAAGCAAGTTTTAGTCAGAACTCCAGAGGCAGATTTAGCAGTTGCAATTACCGGGTATTTAGGGCCAAAGGCACCTAAAAAACAACTCGGACACGTATTTGTATGTGTTTGTCAAAAAAGTCCGAAAATCGAAAAAATGTCTGAATTTTGGATACTTCCAAAAAGTGATTTATTAAAAAAAACGCATAGCAAAAAAATACAAAATCAAAGGAATCATAGACTTCGCAGGCTTCGCGTGAGGCGCAGAACCATAGCTTCTCTTCTGGCTTTTCGCGTGGTACGGTCCTTGCTTAGATAATTTTATAGAAAGAAGAGGGAAAAAAATTATGGAAGCTTTAGAACGAGGTATGGTTTTGGATCAGAAACAAAAATCAAAAGCAATCGAGTTGGCGGTTCAAGCCATCGAAAAACAATTTGGTAAAGGTTCGATTATGCGCTTAGGTGAGCATGACGCCTTAGCGCATGATATTCCTGTGATCCCCACTGGGTCATTGAGTTTAGATTTAGCTCTTGGGATCGGAGGGCTCCCCAGAGGCAGGATAGTAGAAATTTATGGTCCAGAAGCTTCTGGGAAAACAACACTTACTTTGCATGTCATTGCAGAAGCACAAAAACAGGGAGGTGTGGCTGCATTTGTAGATGCAGAACATGCTTTGGATGTTAATTACGCTCGGAAGTTAGGCGCCAATACAGATGATCTTTTGATTTCACAGCCTGACACTGGTGAGCAGGCATTAGAGATCGCCGATATGCTAGTGCGTTCAGGAGGAGTAGATATATTGGTTGTAGACTCTGTAGCAGCACTTGTTCCTAAAGCCGAAATCGAGGGAGAAATGGGCGATTCGCATATGGGACTTCAGGCACGACTCATGAGTCAGGCACTAAGAAAATTAACTGGTTCTATTCATCGCAGTAAAACCCTAGTGGTTTTTATCAACCAAATACGTATGAAGATTGGAGTCTTTTTTGGCAATCCAGAAACCACAACGGGTGGAAACGCACTTAAGTTTTATTCGACCGTACGAATGGACATTCGCAGGATTGCTTCTCTTAAAGACGGTGAAAATGTAACAGGGAGCCGGACAAGAGTAAAAGTAGTAAAGAACAAACTTGCACCACCGTTTAAAGAAGTAGAGTTTGACATTATTTACGGTGAAGGCATTTCAAAAGAAGGCGATCTTGTAGACTTGGCATCTAATATGAATATCGTAGAAAAAAGTGGAACTTGGTATACTTATAAAGAAGAGCGCATTGGACAAGGCAGAGATACTGCAAAAACTTATTTCAAAGAACACCCAGAGATAGCAAAAAAACTAAGAGAAGAAATTTTCAAAAAATCAGGCATTACGCCCAGGCCTTTTGTGCAAGAAAGCGCTGTTGATGAAAAAACCAGGGCTACATTGCTTGCAACTGGTACAACAAAAACACAACCAGTTTCTGCGCAAACAACAAAGGGAGTTTCTACTGCGCACGTTGCTATAAAGAGGTGATATCCCACTAACTAGATTCTGCTCAAAAAGGTTCAGCTGCATCTAACCAGGATCTTCTTGTCAGTAAGTGATAAATTAGGGTAAAACCTTTTGTATATGGAAACATCCGAGATCCGTTCAAGGTTTATAAGGTATTTTGAAAGCAATGGCCACACCGCAGTAGAAAGCTCTTCTCTGATTCCACAAAATGATCCAACACTGCTATTTACAAATGCAGGTATGGTACAGTTTAAAGATATCTTTTTAGGAAGAGAAAACAGAACTTATACAAAAGCGGTAAGTGCCCAGAAATGTCTGCGCGCAGGTGGAAAACATAACGATTTAGAAAGAGTTGGATTTACAGCAAGACATCACACTTTTTTCGAAATGCTTGGTAACTTTTCGTTTGGTGATTATTTTAA
>JACRAO010000116.1 GCA_016213345.1 Bdellovibrio sp.
AGAGAGCACTTTTAAGTTGCAGCTTTTTAAAAGTCTTAAACGCTTTCTTATTCTCTCATTTGATAAATTAAGTCAATCAAAAGATGAGTATTATAGATGTTGTGTAAAAATTAAAGATTTACTAAATAATCATATTGTAGAGGGCATGGGAGAAGGGCATACACATGACTTTGCTAAATTAAGGGCATTGGCTGAAGCTTATGAACAAATTTGTCTATATAGCTACCAAACACAGAGTCAGATTAAATTTGATTTAAGCTTTCCATATGGATTAGGCGTTGGATTTCGAAAAAAATCTGCATTACTTCGTGCTTATGGAGAATATTTTGAAAGATTAACATATTATACTAGTCATTATACTAATCTGGGTGAGTTCAATACAGAGATACCGCAAAGGATTCAAACCCCTATCGGGTCAGTTTTTATTTCTGCACAAAAAACGCTGAATGGCAAAATAGGCACAGGCTATGGGATTAGCTCTGATCAGGCAAAAGACTCTGCAAAACGAAGCGCTATACGAAAAATCGACTTTTCGCAACCAAAACCACCTTGCTTTCAGGTTCCAAATGAAACCCCACAAGTTTTATGTATTACTCCTGAAAATAGTGCATGGCTTGAGTGTTTTTTTGTTGGTTTCGTAAAAAAACTCTAGTTAAGTCTTACTTGCCAAATCCTCACACTTTCTGCAAACGGGTCTTGGATATTTAGCAAAACACCTTTTGTAAAATAATGACGATTTGTAATATAATTTAATGGGATAATAAGGCCATTTTCTAATGCCATTCTTAGTGCTGTACGAACTGTTTTTGTAATGATTTTACGGTCTGTCGTGTCTTTTGCCGAGTTAAGTAATGTCAAAATTCGTCCATCCGGAAAATCCAGTCCTGCTCCTTCTTTGGAAAACAGGAAAGTTGTCCCGCTAATTGGGTCTGTGTCTGACATTCCTATAGTCTCAAAAGTAACATCAAAATCATTTTTTGAAAAATCTGCATTATTACGACCGATGGATCCTGGAACAATCTTATATAGAATCCCAGCAGCACGAGCAAACTGTGTGAACCACTCTTGATTAACTCTTGCATCAGTGCGAACTGCGTATCGAATTGGTTTTTTAAATTCATAATCTGGTGTTTTGTTAATTTCTTCCTTAATTAATTGCAATTCGTCATCTGGCATATGACCACACAATCCAGGCTGCGCAATCTGATCTGCTTTCAGTTCTGGGTGAAGCAAGGGGTAATTGGCTTTTTGCACACGCTTCAGAAATGCCAACCTTGTTCTCTTGTCTTTGAAAACTCCATGCTTCGTATTTGGTATTGCAAACATAATTCCATTAGGTCTTGTTTCATAAAAATCCAGTTTTTTAGATAATTCTTTAGACGTATCAGATTTAAAAATACGAAAAAAAGGTGAATACATAATTGTTGTAAAACCTGTTTCTTGTTCTAGGATAGACTCAAATTTAGCCATGCTTTGTACGTGTTCCAAATTGTGATAAACAATTCTCCATTGTAATTGGTCAGCAGAAAAGAGATAATGCTCCGAATTTGGAATAAAGATAAGTTCACTGCCTTCTTTAAGTGGAAACTCACCTGATTTATAAATATATGGCCCTTTGGTTTTTTCCCAGTCTACTTGTTCTTCTTTACTGCCCTCCGGTACAAACCATAAATCATCTGGCAAGATTGCGGTATCAGCCATAGCCAAAGGAGCTAAAACTGCCCCAGCATCTCCCTTGGTTGTAATAGTAAAAGTGTGATCATCATCAACTTGAATGCCATTTTCTACAACTTGTGACGCCAGATTAGAGTGCGCAGTTTGATGAGTATTAATCAAGCGTTTTAAGCTTTGTACAACTTCTTGAGCTGTATAGAGCATTGGTCTTAAGTGGAAAGTAATTTTTTTTCTATCTTGAGAAATAACCCAAGACTGAGCCAACCCACTAATTAGTTGTTGATTTGGATCTATGCGGATTAAAAACTCTCCAACTTGATGAACAAAGCGATATTTATTAACATGATTCAGACGGTAGGGATGTGGGGAATCAAAAATAGCAAAATAATGTTCAGTGATTGTATGCAATCGACGAACTCCTCTATTTTTTTTAAAATAATCAATCTTCCAAAGACCAATACCTGAACCCAAAAAGATAGCAGCCAAAAGAACCAACCATCGTCTAGAAGTAAGCATTCAAATTCCTAATTGGATAAAGAAAGTGAATACCTATGGTCCACCAGGACACTCACTGCCATGGCTTTGGAGTACCGGCCCTTCTGATATTTTTCCATTTTGTGATGTTGCATAGCTATCATTTGACTCAATAATCCCGACAATAACAAAAACGGCAAATATGCTTAGCCTTAAATATCTAATAACTGCGTTCATAAAAACCACCTCTTAATTTATACAGATCTTATTTTTACACTTGCAGACTAGTAGTGTCAAGATGGGTGCTGCGCTTATTTAACACCAATGTAAGTCTATGAAAACATAAAAATTAAACAATTAATCTTTTTATATCTTCTAGCAATTTCTCCACTGGAAGTCCAACTACGTTTGTATAACTGCCATAAATTTTATCTATAAATCTGCTCGCCTTTCCTTGTGCTGCGTATGCTCCAGCTTTATCATATGGCTCTTTGGTTTGAACATATTTTGAAATAACCGCTTTAGATAATTTTTTAATTTTAACTCTTGAGCTAACAACTCTAGTGATAGTTTTTTGTGAGTTATTTTTTTTAAAATTAAATAATAATAAACAATACCCTGTTAATACTTGGTGTATTTTCCCTGATAAAATAGTTAACATTTTTTTTGCGGCATTTATGTTTTTAGGTTTACCAAGAATTGTTTTTTTATCTGGTGCAACTACTATAGTGTCTGCCGACAAAAGAATAGTTGCAGTTTTAAGACTCCCTATTTTTTTTAAAGTATAAACACCTTTTTCTATAGCAAGTCGCTTAACCATTTTTTTTGGAGGTTCACCAAATTTTCTTTTTTCCTTAATTTTAGGATGAAACACCTTGACTTTGAAACCAAGTTTTTTTAACAATAATCGCCGTCTGGGAGAACTAGATGCTAAAATAATTAATTTTCCAGCCTTCATTGGAGAGGGGAGAGGCTAAAAATAAAACTGCGTGGTTAAAAAACGAAATTGATCCTTAAAATCCCTAAAATTAGCTGTTTTCATAAAAAACACAGTTACTTCAGTTTTTACCCTAGACTCACTAACAAAAAATAAGCTTCCTCCAGATCTAAATACTGTAGCCAGGCCCAGTCCTGCTCCCGCTGTTGCCATTTTAACTTTATATTCCTCGTCAGTGTAAATCTTTGCAACAAATGACAAAAGTTTCGCTTTGTCTAAACTCCCAAATAAATCAGTGGCACTAATGCCTACAAACTTGCCATCAAATCCAATTGTCATTTCAGTTTGATGCTTACCTTGAAGCTCTATTTTTGCAGAACGAGGAGTGGTCGAAAGCGTAGGTTTTCCTAAATCATCTACAGGGGCATCATACATGGCGTTCATTAAAATTTCGTCAACTGCAGTAGCTATTATAGTTGCCATTCGTGTTTGAAACTTGGCAGCAATAAGAAAATTTTTGACTGCCTCAACTGCATCTTGTTTTTGCGTGGAAAGTCTAAATTTTACTGTTTGTATTTTTGTATCTTCTTTTAAAAAACTTTTTAAACCAAATGCTTTTTCTGTCAGAGAAGCATACAAAATTCTCCCATAAAGAGCACCAGCATCTTTGATGTCTCCATAATTTCTAATAATATAATTTCCAAATAAAGGACTTTGGATAAGATAAGGCACTCTTTCAAGCTCTTCAGAAGTAATAAAATGTGTGGTATTTGCATTTATTTTTTCAGAAAATAACCCTATCGAGTCTTGAATAGCATTTTCAAACTGGTGATATTGCTCATCTGTTGAAGCATCTACCATAACAGCCGAAGCGCCTTCGCCTGATAAAATTTCGATCCCCTCTGCAGCAGTATTGACTGTTTGCAAAGTCAAACCAGCATGCATTGAAACCTCCTGGGCAAATGTCCAATCTTCATGTTTACTAGAAATTAACAGTAATGTTTTACTCATAGTTTATCTCTCTTTCGTGGTTTTTTCGTTTTCAGCTTAATTTCTAAACAAAAACGCAAAAAACTCCTCTGGGATATCGTCAAATGCCGATCTGCCTCCACATTTGGCGCATTTTAAATCAGGAATTTTTAATTTCATTTGTTTTAAGTCTTCGCATTTAAATAATCCCACTAACTCTGATTTACATTGCATACACGTAAAAGGGACATAAATAGATTCAACAGAACGTGGTGGTGTAAAATTAGAAATTAAATTGATTTGTTGAACAATTGCAGTTGAACACTCAAAAAATTTTAATTTTATTCCTTTTGCCTTAAGTGACTGAAAAAACCTAATCCAGGCTTTTACACCTATAGAATTAATGCGGGGGACCTCTTTGCAATACACATGCAACTCCTCGGGCGGGGTTCCTATCAAAGCTTCAAAATTGACATTTTCTTCAATAGATCCGGTAAATCTGACCACTAATACGTTTCCTTTTTGTTCTTTTATGACATTGAGCATAAACTACCTCCACTCAAATAGTTGAATTATCTAGAAATATTAGTGAAAATATTGAAATGGAGCAACAGCTATTTAATGTAAAATTTTCTGTCACCACCAAACTCCTCTTAAGCGTTGTTTTTCTACTCATAGTGATTATCTTATTTCTCAATTTATCTACATTACATCTAGTGTCTGAAGATAAGAGAGCTTATGTGTACCAAAGCCAATCAACCGAAGCATTGTTAATAAGTCGCGAATTTCTGAGCCGCGTCAAACGATCTGTGGATACCTTAAGACTTGCGTTAGGCTCTTTTGATCCAAAAAAGCCTATTTTGCCCACACATAAAGCAAATATTAACGCAATACTCAATAATCAATCGGATATTGCATGGCTTAGTATTGGATTTATTCAAACAGATGCGCCAAGCGTCAAATTTTTAATGGATTCTCAAAAAGAAGGCGCTATGCAGGAATTTGAGATACAAGCATCAGATTTGAAAATCTCTGATGAACTATTTAAGATTGCACATACTCAGCTTTTACAACACGGATTTGCATTTTTGAATTTATCTCAAATTGGCAAAACACCTTTTTTGGCCATTTTACTTGCTGATTTGAAATTACAAACCCAAGACGGAATGCCGTGTGCAATTGGATACATTTCGTTAAAAGGTTTTGGAGTAGACGCAAAAAGTTCAAACTTAACCATTACAGATCGTGAAGGTTGGGTACTTTTTGACAATGATCCAACACATTTTTTTAATAAGAAAAATATCTCAGACGACTCTCTTTGGGGAATAGCAGTAAAAAGTAAGCTTTCTACAGGTGCGCAAGAATACACGCATCAGCAAATCGATTATTTAGGAAGTTACGTTCTGCCAGGGATGGACCTTATTACTCTCTCTAGGATTGAAAAAAGAAAAGCTATGCGAGCTACTTATGCTTTAGCGGAAAGATACCTGCTCTTGGGTCTCATGGCTACTGCTGGTGCTATTATTTTTGCCATTCTTTTTGCAAAAACAATGACAGCACCACTAAGTCGTCTTTACCAAGCAACTAAAGAAGTGGGGGCTGGAAATTTTAATGTTGACCTAAATATTAAAAGCAAAGACGAAATTGGAGCCTTGTCTGATTCGTTTGTTGCAATGTCACGCAAGATTAAAGAACTTATTTTAGAAAGTATTCGCAAAGTCCACCTCGAAAATGAACTAGCTATTGCTTCGACAGTGCAACAAACTTTGATTCCACCAACAAAATTTGAAAACGAAAGAATACAAATTTCTAGTCTTTATCGCTCTGCTGATCAATGCGGCGGAGATTGGTGGGGGTTTTTTGAGGCTAAAGACAAACTATGTCTTATGATTGCAGATGCAACCGGCCATGGGTTGCCAAGTGCTCTTATTACTGCTTCTGCCAGAAGTTGTGTGAGTGTTCTTAATAAAATGGCCCAAGTTGACCCGCAGTTTGATTTTTCGCCAGCAACTATGATGTCTTTTGCTAATAGGGCAGTTCATGAAGCAGCTACAGGCAAAATCATGATGACATTTTTTATGGCAGTAGTTGATTATAACAAAAAAACGCTTTCATATGCAAATGCTGGACATAATCCAGTATGGTTGTTTAAAAATAATGCCGGAAAATATGCTTTTCAGAGTTTAATGTCCAAAGGATTAAGGCTTGGCGAAGGCTATGATGTGCCTGCTTACGAAGAAAAAACAGTCCCGTTATCTGAAGGAGATATATTATTTCTCTATACGGATGGTATACTTGAAGGTACCTCTGCCGCTGGTGATATGTACGGAAAAGGTAAGGTGAAACGTTCTGTAGAAAAAGGATTATCTCAAAACTTAGATACTGCAGTTTTAAATATTATGGATGATTTCATGCAACACAATGGAGATAAACCTTTGGATGATGATATCACTTTGGCATTTGCTAAAATCAATTCGTTTAACCTCTCAAAAGAAAGTCCGCCTAGTGTATGATTAAAGCTAATTTGAATTTTAAAATTTGGGAAATCACGTTGCTCACGTTCTCTCTGGTATGTTTTGCTGGATCTGTCTTAATTTATTATAATGAAATTTCACTTCGTAAATATATTTTAGGTTGGGAAGAAGAGCAGGGTATCACTCAAGTTGGTAAATTAGGCGATAAATCTGGCTTAGTGAGAAGACAACTTAATCAAGAAATCGAATTTCGTTCTATTGAAAAAACAGAAGATCTCTTTAATTTTGATACAATAGTAACAAATCCTAACGGTGCAGCTACTGTTACCTTAAATGACGGCGGTAGTATTGAGCTTGGTCCAAATACTATGGTGCGTTTAAGTTTTGAGTCTAAGCTATCGCTTCAAGGAATATCTAGAGCAGCTACCATATTAGTTGTTGTTGGTAAAGTCACAGGCCAAGCCAAAGACATGAAAATTGAATTAAAATCAAGAGACAAAGTAATCTCCTTAACAAAAGATAGACAAAGTAAAATGGAAGTTTCAGAGGCTCCATTAATAAAGGCCAAACCTGAGCTTGCACTTCTAACCACGGCAGTCGCGCCACCTCCTCCTGTGAGTGCGGGAGTTGAGATCAAGCTTCTCACACCTAAAGAAGGAGAAATGTTACATATTAGTAAAGACACTCAAATCTTAGAGAAAAAAGTTGAACTTACTTGGAAAATTGAGCCATCTTCTGTTTCAAAACAACTACTTGTGCTCAGTCGGGTTGAAAAAACTGAAAATGGAGAACTCAAAATACAAGAAATATATAAAAAACAAGTAACATCAGATGAGCAAGGCAGTGGTCAAGAAACACTTTCTATCAAATCACCAGGTGGATATCGTTGGGAACTTAAACAATCTGACGGTACTTTGTTTCAAGAGAAAAACTATTTTTCCGGGTTTAAAATTAATCCAGAATTTGAAGGGATAGAAGTACTTTCGCCACTTGTGGGTGGACAATTAATACAGAGCAATAAATACTTAGGGGCTGGAAAAAAGACTTTTGACATCACCTTACAATGGAAGCCATACAAAGACGCAAAAAACTATAATATACAAATTATAGATTCACCAAAAGCAAATAAAAAGATTTTAGAGAAGACAGCAGATAAAGCCTCATATTCTTTTAATAAAGGAAAAATTATATCAGGGAAAATTTATTATAAAATTTCTACCAAACTTCCTTCTGGATTTATTGCCAGTTCAAGCCCAACTGAATTTAATTTTAATTTTCTACCCCCAATACTTGTTAAGCCTTTAGACAAGGCTATTATGCAAAAAAAGGATCTAACAGAAGCTAATAATAAAGTATTGCTCACATGGCAAAAGACTAGTTTTACTGAAGGTTATAATTTAGAAGTTGCTACAGAATCTGAATTTAAAAAACCTGTTTTACAAAAAGATTTAAAAGACAATTTTTTTGTATTCAAACCAGCTTCGCCTGGACAATTTTTTTGGCGGGTTCGCAGCTATTCTGAAACAGCAAAGAGTGCCTTTAGTGCCCCCGCAGCGTTTGAAGTTAAATTAGAGGGGAAATAATCTATCTCATTGATGATCTTCTAGATCTTTAGGGTGGTTTTTGGGTGGTGGGGGTAGATATTCGCTATCTTTCCCTTGAAGGCCTTTTTTAAATGCGCCAAGTGCTTTTCCCAAGGCATGCCCTAACTCAGGGAGTCTCCTATGGCCAAAAAGTAAAACAACGACTGCCAGAATAATTAAGTGACCTAAACTTAGTCCAAACATGATTGCTAATTAACATAATTGTGTAGAATTCACTATGGAAAAACAACATAGTTCTTGTTACTAATTAAGATCTATGTCTGCCCAAGATTATATTTGTACTGTAAAATCCGTAAGATATCTTACACCTACCGTCTTTGAATTATCTTTTGAAGTCACCAAACCTTTTGATTTCAAAGGGGGGCAGTTTATCAGTGTTGTAATCCCAAAAGCTGGCCCACAGGGGAGGGATTTGAGACGGGCTTATTCCATTGCATCACACGCTGAAAAACGTCCTATTGAGCTTTGTGTTAAAAGAGTAGAGCATGGACCTGGAACGGCTTATATGTCAGAACTGCATCCAGGTGAAAATTTCAGCATTTATGCCCCATATGGTGATTTTATATATAAACCAAAACACAATAAACGGGTGTGTTTTGTTGCAACAGGCACTGGTGTCGCGCCTTTTCGTTCTATGGTTTTTTCGAAATCATTTATAGAACAACCGCCTATTTCAACATTCTGTTTATTTGGCATAAGAGACGAATCTGAAATCATCTATAAAGAGGATTTTCAAAATAAAAGTGATATTAAATGGATTCCAGCTCTTTCTCGCCCATCTTCAACATGGACTGGCTTTAAAGGACGTGTTACAGACTACCTGCGTGCATTTGGTTCTAGCTGGCTTGAAACTGAATATTATCTATGTGGCAATGGGGCAATGATCCAAGAAGTAAAAGAAATTTTAAAAAATAATGGCGTGACTAAAGAGTCTATGCATCAGGAAATTTATTATAAATAATATGCTCTCTCCTTTTTGGAAAAAATTTTTACCAGTTATATTAATTCTAGGTGCTCTGCTACGTCTTATATGGATAGAAGACTTAGAGTATAAATATGATGAAAAATACATATTTGGCAAAACACAAACAGTTGGAGTGAGCGAACATTTTCCCCTAATAGGAATGGCTTCGGGCGTGGGAACAGTAAATCCTGGATTAGGTCTTTGGATTTTTATAGGACTTGGTAAAGTTTTTCACATAAAGACGCCGGCTGAGTTAACTAGGGCAGTACAGATCATAAATGTTATTGCTCTTTTTCTTTTGGCTTTTTTTATTTTAAAATTTGTCATCCCGCCAGAAAAAGAAATGTGGCTTTGGGGGTTGGCACTAACTGCTATAAATCCATTTGCAGTGCTGTTTTCAAAGAAAATATGGCAACAAGAATTGTTGCCTTTTTTTTGTGTACTTTTTTTAATGAGTTTTTGGAAAAAACACACAAAAACAGGAGCTTTTTTCTGTGGATTGCTTGGAATAGTGCTGGGCCAAATCCATATGTCAGGATTTTTTCTGTTTGCAAGTGTTTGTGTATGGATTTTACTGTCTAGAAAAAGTATAAAATTTTTTTACTGGTTTATGGGCACTCTTGTCGGCATTGTTCCTATGCTGCCGTGGATTTATCATATTTTTGCATACCCTGAAATTCAAAAGGCATTTAACCACAGCTGGGAGCTTACAAAATTTACTGACACATCTTATTGGATGCGCTGGGTGACCGGGGCTTTGGGCGTGAATTTAAAATATAGCCTGGGTAATCATTTTTCAGATTTTCTCACATATCCTATTATTTTTAGTCAAAAAACTTATTTTTTAAAATTGATCTATCTCTTGCTTGTTATATCTGGAGTTAGTATTATTTGTAAAATTATTTATAATTTATATAAAAATAAAAAAAGTGTCTTATATTTTTTTTCTGGCAAAGAAAATAATACAGTAATGTTGCAAAATGCTTATTTTTTTGGTTCTGGAGCTATCATGGCTATATGTGGTTTTACAATTTACATGCATTATTTTATTGTAACCTTTCCTATGCAGTGGGTTTTTCTAGCTAGACAAGTATTAATCAATTTCAAAAAAAGCAAACACCTACTATGGATAATTTGGGTTAGTCAGTTGATTTTCACTATTGGCTTTCTCGGATATATTCATGTCAAAGGGGGAGCACCGGAAGGTGACTATGGAATAGTGTATCGACTTTTACCACAGGATAAGAAATAAAAATTTTATTTTGCCACAAATTTTAATTCTGATATGAATAACCCAGGAGATAAAAAAATGACAGAAACCACACAAGATATGCAAGATATAAAGATGGTGCAAAAATGGTTAAGATTTGATCCACTTCGCTGGTTGGCTGGAGCAATGGGTGGACTTTTATCTGGAGCAGTTGGGATCATTATTGGCTCTCTTTATTGTTATTATTCCGGGCATGAAATCTGGTTTTTTTTAAAGCTTGGGGCATTACCCGCGTTAGGTGCTAATGCTACAGAAATAGGACTATATAGTAACGCTATTTTTACTGGATTTTTATTTTATGAAGGCATGGCACTAATTTTGGGTGTAGTTTTTTCTCATTTCACTTGGACAAATTCGTTTTTTCCTCTTTTAGTGATGGGCCTAGTGTGGGGAATTTTTACCTGGATTTTTATTTTTAATCTTTTTATTCAATCAATACCACAGGTACTAGCAGCAGAAATAAGACCAGGAGCTACTTTACCTTTGTGTCTCGTATTTGGATTTGCTTTGATTTCGGTAGCATTTTTTGATCGTGTGCTACGCGGAGGTAGCACATAGCCCCCCGTCTGACACTTTTCAGTATTATTTGTCAGCTCTCGTTATTGAACACACAACTGAATTCAAGCTAATCATAACATTACAAATCGTTTGAACAGTTTAACTCAGACGATAAGAAAAACTTGAAACCTATTAGGAGGGTAATATGAAAAAGAAATACTTAGTAATATTGTTAGTTAGTCTGTTTGGTGCATTTTCGTCTATGGCACAAGCTTTAGAGCTTAGGGTGGCACCATTAGCAGTAGATGTGAAAGTTGAAGCAATCGGCTTTAAAATTTTAAAAACCGAAAGGGCAGCAATTATCTTAACCGGTCAATTAGCTAAAGATGTAGCAGAAGTGGCTCATTATCCCATCAATGTTGCAACAGAGATGGTTCTTTTGACAGGAGAGGAAGTAAATAATTTTGTACTTCCAATTATAAAAAACTCTATGCACTTAGGTAAAAACATTTTGGTGCAAACCACAGAACTTGCCGAGTTTGCGGTCAAAACTGCTGTCAATGCTCTAAAAGAAGGCGCTACATTAGTAGCTAATATGCCGCGTGAAGTATTGAAAACATTATTCAAAATCAGCAAAGCGCCAGTAGTTGTACTCAAAAATTCAGATATTATTTTCTTAAAAGCTGGGGGAGAAATATTAGGTGCAGCAATTGATGTGCTTTGCACAGCGCTAAAATTACTAACCTTTGGACTTTTTGGATGTTAATTTAAACTCAATTCTCAATCATGCAACCCTCGTATGGAATAATACCTAGACGAGGGTTTTTTTATAGGCATATATTGCCTATTTTCTTAAACAATAAATAACATAACATAAGAGTATGGACATCCAAAGTTCTCACAATGCCTTAAGAAATCAGATTGCTTCGGAAGAAGAGCGTTTTGAACAAGCTTTGTTGCAAAGAAAAGCTCAACAGCAAGATACATTAGACAATATAGATTTAGAACACAAAAAAGATATTGAAAATATAAAACAATTTTATAAAAAGCAAGAAGATGATTTGGAAACTGCTTATAAAGTTGAGCTTTCTCGTAAAAAAGAAAATTATGAAAAAGATTTAGACGACACAAGAAAAGGGTTTTCAAAAGAAATCACACAAGAAAAAGAAGCGCAAGAAAAAGAATTTGATAAACTCAGAGAGCGCGAATCTGCACGCATTGAGTCGTACAGGAAAAAACAGGAAGAAACGCTAGAAA
>JACRAO010000117.1 GCA_016213345.1 Bdellovibrio sp.
AGGTATTTTTAGAACTAAATCGCCTAAGCCCCACACTAATGAATAAAACCACACGCCTATTTTACGCAAAAAATTTGAAAGAATTTTTTGGTCTGGTTCCTATAAAAAAATAATATTTTACCACCCTAATGCTTTAGAAATAACAGGCAAATTCTCATAAAATATTTTTTTGCATTCGCCCGCAATACGCATGTGCTCTAATTGCGTACCATGGCCAGTACGAAGCTTAATATAATGAATCCAACTTCTGATGGTTCCATTCATATAAAGCTTTGTTTGTGTATTGAGTGGAAGTAAAAAACGGGCACACTCTTTTGCAATCCCTTTCTCAAGTGCCCTCTGATATCTCTTATAACAAAACTCCCAAACTTCGTCTTGTGATTCTTGAAACCATGTTTTTATTTCTTCGTCTAAATCATCAATCGAATTTTGTCGATTTTTTAGATCTTGCCTTCTGGGAGAATAGTTTATGTAAGTATCTGTTTTAGCATACCGCTGTGAAAATTCTTGAAACGAAAACGACCGGTGTCTTAAGATTTGTGGGGCAATACCACGAGAAGTAACAATTTCAATAACCATATTGGCTTGCTCAAAAATAGACCAGTGTCCTTGCTCAACACAATAACTCAGAAGCCCTGTCATCTCCGGATTGTCTTGGTTTTGCGGATTGCTTACACGCGCGCAATAAGCAATGACTTCTTCTGCCTTTGGAGTAACCCAGACTAATTTTACACTTTCTGTTTGATTATGATCTAACATCTTATATTTTCTACTTCAAAAAATAAAAAGGCGCCAGTCCTATTGTAGTCCTGGCGCCTTATGCCCCTGGAGTTTCCTCCCCCCGGTCCCCCAAAATCTAATAAACCCCCAAACTTTTATGCCTTCTCCCATCCATATGAAGATTTTCTTTGAATTCTTCTTCCTCTTTGCAAGACAGACAAAGCTTTGTCATGGGCCTTGCTTCGAGTCGTTTACTCTCAATAGGTTCTCCGCATTTTTCACAAATACCAAATGTATTATTTCTTATTTTCTCTAATGCGTCTTTAATTTTATTTATAAAAAGTGCCTCTCGATTTCTTAACCGATACCTGAGGTCTTCTTCGTTTAAAAATAAATCTTGATTCAAAACTTCACCACTATAAATCAACCTTTGCATCTCAGTCTCGAAAAGCTCTTGATATTTCATCTTTACCTCACAGTCCATAATCCCTAATCCCCCTTAAGCCAATAAAAAGTAAATGCGAATATCATGCCAAATATAAAACCAAACATAAAAAATGACACAACTCATTAAAAACAAGGTAAATTTTTATTTTAAAAAAACACCTCTTGATGGTGTCAAAAAGTGATTGGGATCAACCCTTGGGGACAAAATGAGACTTAAAGACTAGTCCTAACTTAATTTCCGAGAAAAACTCTCACCCAAGCTCTTGTGTGCTCTTCCCATAGCAGTTAACACTTCTTTTTTTTCTTGATCTTCTTTGCAAGAAACACAAAATGTTGCGGTTGGACGCGCCTCAAGCCTGCGAAGTTCAATAAATTCGCCACACCCTTCACATTCTCCAAACGTGCCATCTTCGATTCGTTTTAAAGCGTCTTCTACTTTCTTTAAATAAAGCACTTCTCGATTGCAAAGCCTCATGCGCATGGATTGTTCAATTTCGATAGCTGCCTGATCGACTTCGTCGTATCGATCGTCCATAGTTACCATAAAATCATCTCTTACAACCCGGTCATTAAATAAAATATTTTTTCTCTGATGTTCAAATATTTTTTTAAATTTCTTTAATAAATGCTTTCTCATGGTTTCTCTCCCCCCTTAATCTCTCTAATAATCCACTGACTCACTTCTTGTAGAGTCTCCATAACACCAACCCCCTGGTTGGCAATGGCTTCGACAAAAGGCTTTCGCAGCGGATTGAACGTCACCTCTAGTTCTTTAACAGAAACTGCCACCGGTACGTCTCTTTTGTTGTACTGGAAAACAAATGGAATTTTATGAATATTATATCCATGCCTCTCCAGTGTCCTTTCCAAATGTTCATAACTCTCTATATTGGCTTCCATTCGCTCGGCCTGAGAGTCAACTACAAAGACAATTCCATCCACTCCTTTTAAAATAAACATTTGAGAGGTCTCATAAAAAGTTTGCCCAGGAACAGTGTAAAGATGAAATCTGGTTTTATACCCTCGCGTTCCTCCAATTGCTAATGGAAGAAAATCAAAAAACAAAGTTCTTTCATTACCAGAACTCAGCTTCACCAATTTGCCTTGCTCATTGGGCTGAGTGTGCTCATAAATGTACTGCAAATTGGTTGTTTTTCCACCCATACCAGTTCCAAAATAAACCACTTTACAAATAAGCTCTCCGGCTGCGTGATTAATAAAACTCACTTTAATTAATCTCCATACGATTCAAAACGGCCTTACCTAAAGTCTGTTTATCCACATATTCAATTAAGCCTCCAACCGGCAGTCCATACGCCAATTGAGTAATTTTGAGCCCCAATGGCCTTAAAAGTCTGGCCATATAAAGCGCAGTCGCCTCACCTTCTACACTGGGATTAGTTGCTAAAATTACTTCCTTCACCATAGATTGCCCTTGTCGGAGTCTATTTAAAAACTCTTTAATCTTTAGATCTTCTGGTCCAATACCATCCAGTGGCGAAAGCACTCCGTGTAAAACATGGTATAACCCCATATAGGTTTGAGATGATTCGATCGAATGCACATCGGCTGGCTTTTCGACCACACAAATCACTGTTTGTTCTCTTTTTGAGCTTGAACAAATTTGACAAGGATTAACATCAGTAAAAGTAAAACATGTGTTGCAAAAACTAATTTTTTGTTTCGCATTTAAAAGCGCACTAGCCAGTCCGTTTATATCCTCAAGATCTTGTTTCAAAACAAAATATGCCAACCTAGTAGCTGTTTTTTCTCCAATACCTGGGAGCTTTGTCAATTCATAAATAAGTCGTGATAATGGGTTATGAGAGTTAGTTAGCAACATTGGATAGTTTAAATTCAATAGGACCAAGCTCTCCGTTAAAAAGAGATACTGTTTCTTTTACTACTGTATGATTTTCAAACTGCGTCCTAATTAGATTTTCCCTTTCTGTATTCTCACGTTCTTTTTTTTGAGCCAAACTTTCGCTTGCTGAAGTGCTATTTTGACTAAGTTCTACTTGCACTCTGATTGGCTTAGAAAAATATTTCTGACACAAAGCTAAAAATAATTCTTGTGTAAGTGGTGATTTAAATTGGTCTTTAAAATAAATAGCATCTTGAGGAAAACAAACCTTAAGCAGATCTTCGCTTTGATTAGGAAACCGCTCACAACTTGCGTGCTCTAAAAGAGAAGCCAAAAACGGCCTTGTGATTTTCACATGAGAAATCAATCCTGTCCATGAGTGCTCTGATACAACCAGTTTGACTGGAGGTTTTTCTTTGGGTTGCTCTAATGCACCAAAAGACACCAAAACTTCTGCAGTAGCACATTTGACGACCAAGATATCTAAAACAGTTTTAGGCTGCGGAGATCTCGCAATCCAATCCATCCCATAATGAAAAACCTGAAATATGAGTTCAAGCTCTTCGATCGCTCTAAGTTTTGATAAATTACATAATTCTTCCCATTCTTCTGTAGAAAACTCTAATGCCATAGAATGGCTTGCACCTACTTTTGCTAATATAATCCCGTGTAAAAATTCGATCAGCCCTTTAGTAAAAATCCTCAAATCGTGTCCGGCTTCATAAGCTTGCGCTACATAAGAAATAGCTGCTATTGGTTGTCTTTCTAAAATTTTGCTAAGCGTATTTAACAAAGCTTGGCTTTCTATTAGGCCAATACTGTCTCGTACATTTTGTGTTGTGATTTTTTTACCAGAAAAAGCTATCGCTTGATCCAAAAGAGAGAGAGCATCACGCATACTGCCTTCAGCAGCGCGAGCCAGTATAGCTATGGCTGAAATATCAATTTCGATTTCTTCTTTAGTAGCAACTTCCTGGAGCCTGTTTTGAATTTGAGTGATGGTGACCCGTTTTAGATCAAACCTCTGACAACGTGAAAGAATTGTGGCTGGGATCTTATGTGGTTCAGTAGTTGCAAAGATAAAAATTACGTGGGGTGGGGGTTCTTCTAATGTTTTCAAAAGAGCATTAAACGCTGCTGTTGAAAGCATATGAACTTCATCAATAATATAAATTTTTTTGTCACCAATAGCGGGCAAAAATTTGACATTTTCTCTGATTTCCCTAACCGACTCCACTCCATTGTTAGATGCTCCGTCAATTTCAATCACGTCCATGCTGTTGTTTTTAGCCATGTCCAAACAAGGAGGGCACGCATCACAAGCAAGTAAAAAATTAGCTTGCGGGGCATCTTTTAGATGCTGACAACGAATTGCTTTAGAAAAGATCCTAGCAATTGTAGTTTTCCCGATTCCACGAGAACCCGTGAGCAAATAAGCTTGATTAATTCTTTTGGTCCGTATGGCATTCATGAGTGTCTGCACAGTCGGTGATTGCCCAACAATGTTTGCAAACTGCGTTGGCCGCCACTTTCTAGCCAGGACTATATAAGACGAATAGGTCATAAGTTATGCTTCCTAAGGACCGTGACATTACTTCTGATTTCTGAGATAAACAAGCGAAAATATTAGTTTTTTTTATCGCACCACGCCGGCACAGCCGGTTGGCGCGGGGGGCAATATAGAAATCCTTTTGCTTTTTTGAAATACGAGTAAAATAAGAAATTATGAACACTGCAACTTGTCCTTTGGCTCATTGTTGGGGTTATTGTTTTTTATCTTGTATTGCATGGTGGCTTATTGCTTCTGCACTGCTTTATTTTACATGGAACAAAGTCATTGCTTATATTGTTTCACTAAAAAAAATCCAGTTCTGGCAAGCCTTGCTATTTGTAGCTATGCTGTGTGTATTTTGCGCTCCTCGTTATTATTTTGCACATAAAACATGGCATGGACAAAAGCACCACTGCTCAGACTCATCTGGAAAAACACCGTGTCCATATGAAAACAGTAATAACACTAACGAGCAGAAGAAATAGTCTTCATATTTAGAATACAAGCAACTCCCAAAACAGAAAGTTGCGCTAAAAAAATTATAGCTAAAAACAAAGCACCACCAGAGCTGAAGCCATAACTATGCAATCCGGTAGCTAAAATATAATTCACACCAAACCAAGCCATTAGAATAAACATAAAACCAAATGCCGTGATCATTGTAAAAACTATGTCTTTGAACCACCCTACATATCTTCCGTGTAAAATCATAACATAAACAATAAGCGAAATAAGTGACCAAGTTTCTTTAGGATCCCATCCCCAAAATCTACCCCATGAATAATCAGCCCAAATACCTCCCAACAAAACTCCAGCCGCTAAAAAAACCGACCCGATTTGTATTGCGACTCTTAAAAAACGATTCCATTCGTTTAGTGAATGCACAAAATGTGATTTTTTGTTTTTAAAAATAAAATTAATTAATAATGCGTTTGCGACGATCCAACTCAAAAAGAAACATCCGTAAGAGAAAGTAATAGAAGTCACATGTGTACTTAACCAAAAATTGTCTCTTAGAACAGGAACAAGTGGCTGTATCGTGCTATCTAACATTCCTGTTGCAAATTTCATCATAAAAAAGCAAATAGCATTTCCAGCAAATCCGGCAGCAAGTATTTTTGCATTTTTCCACTTCAACCCCAATAAAGACGATATAAAGAAAGCTATAAATCCACTCCACATCACAGTTTCGTACATATTGGTCACAGGGCCACGGCCAGAAACAGTTACTCTGAGTACTATTCCAAATATTTCTATGACAAACAGAAGGCTAAGGCTAATTAACGAATAAGGATAAAACTTTCTTTGATAAACAGAAAGAACTGAAAACAAAAACCCAGCTAAAGCAATCAAAACAGCCCACGAAAATGGCTGTGTTTTTTCATAAATGGTTTCTAGAGTAAGATTTCTTTTTTCTGATACATTTAGATAATGATTACTTGATAAAATTTTTTCTTCGGTTTGGTCTTTAAAAGTATTTAGAGCCACCCAGTTATTTTCTGAAACCAAGATCTTCCAGTCTTCACCTTTTTCGATGGAAATCAGTTTTTCATATGATGACAAAATACCTGCCAAATCATTTGCAAGCCCACTGTTTTCTAGGCCCTTGTCTTTAAGAGCATGATATCTATTGATTAATATATTTTGTGAAAACGAGATTTTTTCGATACTGGTTTCTTTTTCGTCCGCATTTAATCCCAGTAGTGTTTGTGCCTCTTGATGATTTACTTTGAGTACTGGCTGACAAGATTTATTTTTAAAGATCTCTTGCTTTTGACCAAAACTCAAAAAACAATAAAGCGCAGTTGCGGAAAACTGAGAGCAGTTTTTTGATGAAAAGATTTGTTTTTTAATTCGATTTGCATGGGTAAAAAGAGGGACTACGCGCCCATCTGCAAGGATAGGAACAGATTCTAAACCGGGGTTTAGGCAAAACTGCGCAAATCGATCCTCAGTAAAACCAATATTGGCGCACAAAAGCGCTGATAGTAAAAATATTTTTTTCATACAGTACATTTCCTAATTAGTAACATAAGTTTTATGCATAAAACTTATGTTACTCATGTTACCTTCCAATAACCATATAAAATAAGAAACGTTAAAATCATACCAATAACCAAAAAAGCCGACCCAAAGTATTTTATAAACCGCCCGGGATCCCGGTTAACAGACAAAACAGAGTGATATGCTCCTTTTTCGTCCTGAAAATATGACGCCTGATAAAAAGTATAGCCTCCACGTTTTAATGGATTATTCATGTAGATGTGCGCGGTTTCGCCAGTGTCTTTGAGTTTCACAAATGACTCAAAACTTGCTGGTTTATCGGTACCTGGGATTTTATCCATCTTAAACTGAACCAGCTCCATCTGAAATGGCAAGAAAACTAGTTGTTTTCTTATAAAACCTTGCAAATTTGAGATTTGTGATTGTGTTTGGTTTTGATCTGTAAACCAAAGTTCTTCGCTCTTTTCGCCTTTAGTCACAACAGCAACAAGAGCTTTGATGTTTTTTGATTCTTCTTTATTTGGTTCACCCTCAACATATGACCACCGCAGAGCTGTGTCTTTCCAGTGTTTTAATAAAACCAGCTGAAATCCCATCCATGGCAGCAAAATAGCTTGGTTATTATTATATGCTTCAAATTTCCACTGGTTACTTTTTCCATATCCAAGTCGTATTGTGTCAGCTTTGGTTTGCGTTAAAAAAATATTGTTTGTGCTTTTCAGTTTTTCTAGATCATAAAGTCTATAGGGTGAGGCGACATCAAGCTCCAAGTGCCTATCTATAGGCTCAGATGCAAAACGAGGAATAAAGATCTGCGTTTTTTTTTGTGCGCTGAAGCGCACAAATTTAATACCAACCTTTTTATTTTCCTCTTGAGTGAGTTTATACGTGCTTCCATCTGGAGACTTAAATAAATGCGCATGTTCTATATCTGTCAATTTTTGACTAAAATGTTTTTCAGTATCAATAAATAAATACCTAATTGGTAATTGGCGTAAAGAATCTAAAAGTGACTCTAGTGCAGTAAAACAAAACTCTGGCAAAATTTCGATTTTAAGTGGCCCTTGTTCAATGCGAGATAAAAAACCTACCGATGGGGGGTGGGCTAGTTTAAATTCATTCTGAAAGTTGTCATTCTTAATCAACCAATGACTTGCCCATGAGTCTTTTTTATTCATGGTATTAAGCTCTTTTTTAGCATATGGGATAAACTTTTTTAACTCTACTTTAGTGCCATCAAAGAAATTAAATGTTTTATTGATCGAAGCATCTGAAACCGATAAAGGAATATCAAAAACGTTTTCTTCAGCTTCGCTCTTTAAATACAAAACGTCTTCAGATAGAGACACGCTATTGACTGACTCAGAAGGAGAAAGCTCAATAGTGCCATCTATACCAAAATAACGAGTTGTCATGGCTCCGAGCATGATAATAATCAACGAACAATGCACCAGATAAAAACCAATAAGACGTTTACGCCACGGAAACCGAGCTAACATAGAGAGTAGCAAGCTTAGGACAATAAGGCTTTCGATCAGGTAAAACCAGTTACTGTGATAAACCACAAGATTAGCATACATGGCGCCGTAACGGCTTTCTGCCAAAGTGCCATAAATCATGGCACACATGAAAAGAAACAATGCTGGAATTGCAAATTTGATAGACGAGAAGAATATAAAAAACGATTTAGCTAAAGAACGCCTCACAAACGCTAAATCTATACACTCAAACTAGAAATGGAAAGAAAAAAATTTTATTTAAGCTGCCAGGTCCTGGTGTAGTGGTGACAAGATATCACAGCACACCAGGACCTGAATAATAAGCTATATTACCAGATAAATATGGCTTTAGCCTCGAATTTATCATCGATCTTGTTAGCAAATCCACCAGCGTTTTCTGTAGATACACGTCGGTATTCTCCTAAGATTTGTAGCCCGTTTGTAACATAATAATTTGCGAACAATGCGCCAGCTGTTTTAGCATTATTATCTGTTTGTGTATTTGGATCCCAAGTCTCATAACGCACACCCATGGCAAAATCATCTGAAAAATGATAATCTGCTTCAGTAAACCAACCCTTGTTTTTACTGCTAGCTACGGCTGCGGTTTCATGATCGTCCGCACCAACAGAGTACCCTGCCAATAAGTTTAGATGATTTGGTAAAACAAAGTAGTTGGCATAAACTGCCATTCGCCAGAAGGTGTCAAGATCCGTGGGCGCCGCTGCTGGTGCCATTCCCGCACCATGGTAGTAATAGAGAGACAGAGCAGAAGCATCTCCTAAAATCTGGTTTGCAAAGAACTGATAGCTCTTCTTATCTGGAGTACCGGCTGCTTTTTTAAACCCTCCACCCTGTGCCGGATCTGTAGTGCTAATTCCATTGCTAAAACGAGTCAGTAACGTTGTGCCAGTAGTAGCCAGATGGTATCCGGCTTCTACGGCTTGTTCATCCATGCTCCATAATTTAAAAGATGCGTTTGTGGCCTTTTCACTTTGGAAAAGTGGGCGATTGAGTCCAACAGGACGATCAGACGCGCCTAGTCCCTCCCAAGCGTGCATAATACCGGCTTTAGCCATAAACCATCCACTTTCTGAACCAATAGCTAACCGTACATAAGCATTTTCAATTTCAAATGCCTTGTCTGGAGCTAACGAAAATTCAGTAAGAGAGCCAAAATATTTTCCCCAAGAAAAAGTTAAAGGATAAAACGTGAACTCATGGAAATTGAAATCATGCGACATAGGAGTTGCTGCCGCTGCTGGATCAGTTGTATGACTGTATATATACCTTTGCTGAATACGAGCAGCAAACGTATCTCCTAAATTGAATTTTTTAGAAGCTGTTGCTTCTGGATTCTTTTTATTTCCGCCTTGCTCCTCAATACCAACATCAGTCGGATATCTGAACCCAGCCGCCCTAAACTCATAGCCATCCCGATTTAACTTCGGAACTATAGTATGACAAGCCGAACAACTTACTCCATACTTGCGTGCGAAATTTGGCATTGCCCAACTGGAACCTGCACAAAGCAGCGCTCCAACTATTATCAAAGATAAAAACCTGATAAACATATCAATTCTCCTTTTAATTTAATTAGTTCATTCTTAAAAATACACTCGTATATTATAAATATCACACCAAAAGTAAAGCAATCAAGTTAATTATTTATTTTTTTTTAAAAATTAATGCCGCTGTGCGCTAGTGCTTTAAAAAATATATTCTTATTTTATTTACTTTTTTTTTAAAGCAGTCAAAAATATTAAATAGATTCTGCTGAAAAAGGGTTTTTGGGGGGGAAATTATGAATAATAAACTAATGGTTATATTTTTGTCCGCACTGGTAATGTGTTTTTTCTTTAGCTCACCAACGTGGGCTGTTGATAAAGAAAAAGCACTTAACTTCTTTAAAGAAAAAAAATGCACAAAATGTCATTCTATGAAGACAGAGGGAATTGTAGAACAAAAAGCTGAGTCAGGAGATGATGACGATGGCGCTAAAAAACCACCTGATCTCTCTAAACTTTCTGATGAAACCATGAAGGAAGCCGATCCAAAAACATTTCTTAAAAAATTCCTAACACAGCAAATAAAGAGAGGAAATAAAAAACACAGAAAAAAGCTTGATGACGACGGAGACTTAGATACGCTCATTGATTATTTTATGAATCCAAAAAAATAACATCTAAGGACTTGTCACAAATCCTATCGGAAATCCTTTCCATCCTGGCAACCTAAGTGTATATTATTTTCCCTATTATGTTCTACACCTTTGAAACCAAAACCGGCTGGATAAACTTAGACTTAGATATTAAAAACGAAACCCAAATTTTATTGAAAAAACTTTATTTTCAGCTTTCACATAAGCAATTATTAGCAAATTCTATTGCATCACTACCAGATACTTTAAATGCTCTGGTAGATTCCTTAAAAATCTATTTTGACACCGGCAGTCCTATTATGTCTTGTACATGGGACCTACTGGCAACTAGCGACCTAACGTCTTTCCAGACCGATGTTTACAGAGCAACTCAAAAAATACCACATGGTGAAACAAAAACTTATGCATGGATCGCCCGTCAAGTGGGAAACTCCAAGGCTACCCGTGCTGTTGGACAAGCCCTAAAAATCAATCCCTTTCCTGTACTCATCCCCTGTCATCGCGTTATAAGTCAATCATCTTTGGGTGGTTTTATGGGAACTACGAATCAAAATAATGCGGAAATGCAATTAAAAAAATGGTTACTGGATTTAGAATATAATTACAAAAATCCTCCCTTTGCATTTTTGAAAGATTTTTTCAAACCCCCGTTGTTTCTCAAGGAATTGCCTTGTGATGCCTAAATATGCGCGTTATTTTTTATTGAGCGGTTTATTTTCCATTTTTATACTCATGATTTCTGGAATCTGGATCACAACTCAAAGAGGTGGGCAAGATTTCAATGTCTTTTACCATGCCTGGAAACTAGTTTTATCGGGCCAAGCCAGTGAGATTTACAATAACTCTCCTGATCGCTTTTTGTATTCTCCAAGTTTTGCTTACTTACTAAGCCCTTTGGCGTGGATGCCTTTTCATATTTCATTTTTATTTTGGAATACCTTAAAAATTATATCATTAGTGTTATTGTTTTTTATCCTAAAACCATACGCAAAAAATGATAGCTCACTTTATTTGCCTTTATACTTGTGGTCACTGATTTTTATTTCTCGCCCACTGCTAATTGACTTACAGTATGGGCAAATAAACATCTTCCTTTTGGTTTTTTCACTATGGGCACTTTGTTCACAAACACCACTTAGCTGGTTTTTTTTAGGTGTTGTTGCAGTCATGAAACCACTTATTTTACCATTACTGTTAATCCCTTGGTTTGAGAAAAGAAAAACCACCTGTATAAGTTCTTTAGCTGGGAGCTTATTGTCAATATTTTTTCCTATGGAGTTGGGATTTCAAAATTTTCAGACTCTCTTATCGCAGTGGTATAATGCCATAGCGAGCAAGGGCTTTCCACTAGAGTCTCACAATCAGTCTGTTTTAGCGCTTTTATATAGATTATTTAGCGGAAAACCTATTCATATCATTTCTTATGGGCCTGAGCCTGTGCAGTTTGGATTTAATCTTTTTTCTGAAAAAGCACTGTTTTTGTTATGTATTGTATGGATAATAGCCGTTCTGGTTTTTTTCATAAAAATTTTAATAACACAAAAACAGTCCCTCCAAAAGTATGCCCTTTTAGTTGGGATTATACTTCTGCCTTTACATTTAGTGTGGAAACCTTATTTTGTGTTTTCATTTCCTCTTGCTTTTTTAATATTGAGCGATCTTTTGTTTTTACAAGGACGAAAAATTTATAAACTTCTTCTTATAGCATTAGCGTTTACCTTTATGAACCTGACGGGATTGGATTACATTGGTATATCTCTATCGGGAAAGTTTGAGGCATTATCCACTATGATGCTTGCACACCTGATTTTAATTTTTTACGCTTGTGCCGCAGCCAATCACAGCAGTACACTAGAACATTAATTTCTTATAAAGTTGAGTTGTTCCTAGACCCAAAGTGTTGAATTGGCTGTGCTGCCTCTGTCAGAATTGGAAAATTTTCTGAAGCCCAGTCTTCCATGGAAGAGCTTGTGTAGAACCAAAGGTCTGAACCAGTGGATCTTGAGATAAAAGATAGCGGTTTGCACGTGGGTCTAGGTCGCATCCGAGTGTTTCTAGTCCTTGGGCGTCGGTGGCGCTTACTTTTTTCTTAGACTTAACTTCCACTTGGATTGTCGATTCATAAGGGCGTTCTATAATAAAATCTATTTCGACGCCATGCTTAGATCTAGAGTAGCTTAAAGTCCAATCCTTACGAAAATATGAAATCAACCTGGTCAGCTCAAGAAAAATCCAGTGTTCAAAAGCATCA
>JACRAO010000120.1 GCA_016213345.1 Bdellovibrio sp.
CAAAAATGAAGCTTTTACGTATTCATATTGGAATCCAGCAAAATAAATTGGATTTTCATAAAAAAATTCATAGGAGTATTTTTCAAAATAATATTTATTAACCAAAAAAATCGGTTTATAAGGGAGTTCTTTTTCCTGATTAATTTTAGCCAAACCTTTTCCTAACAAAAGAACATATCTTGCAATGCCATTTAGAACTGTGTTCACCATCCTGGCGTCAATAATGATTTTTGGTTTGTTTTTGGATTGCATAATATAAAATCAAAGCCATCATCCACATAATCTGATGCAGCACCTTGCCCTCCCAAAAATTCATTTGTGTCAGGCCATTTACATGAAACACAATCCAGGCGCAAAATAGTCCGTGTGAAAAAGGCATGCCTAAACCATATTTTATAATAAAAAAGAGCCAATAGAAAGCCAAGAAACACCAAAAAATCCAAACACCAAGGCCGAAAACCCCTGTAGAACTTAAAACTTCGATAAAATTGTTGTGTGCATGGCCTGCAAACACACTTGTTGTCTTGTATTTTTCTTGTAAATAGTAAGAAGCTAGCTCTTCATTATGGTGCCACCCAACTCCTGTGATGGGGCGTTGCTTAAAAAGATGCATGTTTGCTTGCCATAGGTCTATTCGTGGAGACACGCCTAAGGCGTCAAACAGCCTGCTTTTTATTTTAGGGTGCTGAAATGCTAGAAAAATACCTAAAACCACACCGATAGCAAATACTAAGGCGTGTTTTTTTGGTAGTCTCCATATTGCCCAAATTATTAACCCAATTGGTAAAGCTACCCATAGCATTCGTGAATAAGTGCCAAGCAAGGCAAAAAAACCAACTAAAGCAGCTAGTATATAAAAAGCCTTTTTTCTTAAAGGCGCTTTTTCTTGAAATAATTTTAATAAAAAATCCAAAGTAATAAAAAATGGGAAAATAAAAATGTTTGAAAACGACAAATGATGACCAAAAAATCCTTTTACATGAAACCTCCCTGGATTGCCAGGTATTGGTTGTTCTCTTGGCCAGCCCGTGTAGTATTGAATAACGCCGATTATCGATATAACTAAAAAAGCAAATATCCAAATTTGAAAAAGCCTAGATCTTTCATGAGGTTTCAGAAAGTTTAAACCAGCAAGTAAAACAACTGGCCAAACTAAGTACCAGATTTTTGCCATGTCTTTTAAAAAATTAATTTGTGCTTGTTTCCCAGCTATTGTTAGGGGAAAAAACTTGGCGTATACTAGGCTCAAAAAACAGGCTCCAATCAATAAGGTTGAGGCAAGTATGAAAACTTTAATTTCTTTATAAAAAAATAGAGTTTTCAGATGATACCAAAAACACAAAATACCGCCACTTTCGAGTATACATGATATCAGAAAAATACCAGCGCCAATATTCATGGCAGCCATCGAAATTAGTGTCGAAATAGAATATATGACAAGACCCCAAAACGCCCATGGTGTGTGCTTAAGTGTCATGTTTGACTCCAAGTGTTTTTAAAATGCCCGCTCTAGATAATGAAAAGTCAAAACTGACTGGATCTTCTGGCTTTAGTTTTTTAAAATATCCAGTAATTTCAACTGCTGCCTTCCAGTTTAGATTTTTTCTCTGTGTTAATTTTAGCTTTTTGCTTATTTGTCCTATATGCGTGTCTATAGGACATATTAGTTGGCTGGACTTCAGATATTTATTTCTCTGAAATGTATGAGCCAAAGCACCATGTTTTGTCCACAAGCCCAAGTCCACATCGTCTTTGCGACCCATCCATCTCAGAAACATACACCAACGTTTACAGCAGCTACCATCGACCGGTGAAGTCAAAAAAAAGTAAAAAGAAGATTTGGGCCGAAAGGGTGTGGCCCATTTCTTAAAATCACTCATTAACTGCGAAAGTGCACACTCAATGTGATCGTCGTTTTGGTTAAGATACCTGGTGAAATGCGCTCCGAGAGTACCATATTTTTGCCAGCTTAGGCTTAAAAGCCTGAAAAATAAAACCAGGTCCTCACCTGTGTTAAATCTATGTTTAAAACCGGAAAACTCATCTTTTGCGGCATTAAAAAATACAGGATCTGCAAGTCTTTTTACAAAAATATGTGGTTGTGGGGTAAGTTTTTTAATACAAGAAAGTGCGTTTTCAATGGAGCGTAAGATTTGTTTTATGTTTCCATAGGCCAGTAATGACGCTAAGAGAGCAATCGCTTCTTGATCAAAAGGGTGTGAAAACTGGTGTACAAAAAAAACAGGGTCAGAAAAAATGTAGCCTTTTTGATGATAACGGTGATAGTTTTGATCAATAAATTGAATCGTGTCCACATTCTAGGTATACTGCATAGGAGATTGCCAAGCAATGGACCAATATAGACAAATTTATAAACATTTTTTTTTGGCCTTAGCTGTAGTAATGTTTTCTCTGCATGTGAACGTAAGCTCTGCTAAAGAAGCCTATAAGAAAACCCCAAGTGTGCTTAAAACTCCAAAACCATTGTTTTTAAAACCCCCAGCCATAAAAGCATTTGGCTGTCAAAGGAAGTATTTATATGAAGGTAAAGTATTAGAATGTGATTCAAATTTAAGCCGGGATGGAGAAAACTTAAGGCCTATTTTGTCCCAAGTGCCAGAAGCCTTGTCTGAATTAAATATTTATCAAAAAAATAGAAGAAATATAAAATACCTTTCTTATTTGGGCACCTTGGGGCTAACTGTTATGGGACTAGGTTTGATCTTTCAGAGTGGAAAAACTGGTTCTGAGGCTGTGCTAATTAGAAATTTAGTCTTTTTCCCTGGCGTTATGCTTGCCGGTGGTAGTTTTATTTATGGTTTTGTATTTTTAACCGCTAACGAAGAACATTTAGTGAGGGCTGTTGATGTTTATAATGACGCAAACTCCGAAAAACAAATTGAACTTAGATTTACTGTTGAATTGACTTTTTAAAACATATGCCAAGACGAACGGATATAAAAAAAATTTTACTTATTGGGAGCGGGCCTATTGTCATTGGTCAAGCTTGTGAGTTTGATTACTCGGGTACACAGGCCTTAAAGGCCCTTAAGGAAGAGGGATATGATGTAGTTTTAGTAAATTCAAATCCTGCTACCATAATGACTGACCCTGAACTTTCGCATAGGGTTTATGTAGAGCCACTAACAAAGTTTTTCTTAGAAAAAATAATAGAACTCGAAAAGCCAGATGCGCTTTTGCCTACTATGGGAGGACAAACGGCTTTAAATTTAACTTTGGAGCTTTATCGAGATGGCATATTAAGTGATAAAAATATTCAAATTCTAGGAGCAACCCCCGAAGCAATTCGCCGAGCAGAAGATAGAGAAACATTCAAAGAAATTGTAAAAAATATAGGACTGGAATGTGCCAAGAGTATCGTAGTTAAGACATTAGACGATGTAAAAAAAATCTTAGACGAAATCGGACTCCCTGTGATTTTAAGGCCCTCTTTTACTTTAGGTGGCGAAGGTGGAGGTGTAGCACACACACAAGAAGAGCTTATTGTAAAATTAGACAGAGCATTGTTTTTATCTCCAACACATGACGTTTTAGTCGAAGAAAGCCTTGTCGGCTGGAAAGAGTTTGAACTCGAAGTAGTCCGGGATAAAAACGACAACGTTATTATTGTTTGTTCTATCGAAAACGTAGATCCCATGGGTGTTCACACTGGAGACAGCATTACAGTGGCACCTGCTCAGACACTGACAGATCGCGAGTTTCAGAATTTAAGGGATCAGTCTATAAAAATAATTCGAGCAATTGGGGTAGAAACAGGTGGTTCGAATATACAGTTTGCAGTGCATCCCAGAAATGGAAGAGTAGTTGTGATCGAAATGAATCCCAGGGTTTCTCGATCAAGCGCGCTAGCGTCGAAAGCTACTGGATTTCCTATTGCCAGGGTAGCAGCCAAGCTGGCAGTTGGATATACGTTAGACGAGCTTACTAATGATATTACAGGCACTACGCCTTGTAGTTTTGAACCTAGTATTGATTATGTAGTGACTAAACTGCCTAGATTTGATTTTGAAAAATTTACTCCTACGGATTTCACACTCACAACTCAAATGAAATCTGTGGGAGAAGTTATGGCCATCGGTAAAACATTTGACGAATCTTTAGGCAAAGCACTTTCTGGGCTAGAAACCGATGTTGCATGGCTTGCGCCTTTGTCTAAAATCAGAAATTTACCTACTATTGATTTAATAAAAAATCCAACTCCATTTAGACTTTGGGCTATTGCAGATGCTTTAAGAAAAGGTATGGATATAAATGATATCCATGAAAAAAGTGGCATAGACCCTTGGTTTTTACATCGCATTCAGATTTATCTTTCTTATGAAAAAGCTTTAAAAGCATTACCATGGCCGCCAGACATCGAATTTTTAAAGGAGATCAAATGTCATGGTTGGACAGATCGTGCTATTGCAGGAGTTTTAGGGTTATCTGAAGAAAAAGTTAGAGCAGATCGCGAGCTCTTAGAGATTTTTGGTGTATTTCAATTAGTTGACACCTGTGCTGCTGAGTTTGAAGCTAAAACTCCTTATCTTTATAGTTCTTACTTTGGCACAGACGAATCAAAAATATCTACTAAGACCAAAGTTATGGTTTTAGGAGGAGGGCCTAATAGAATAGGGCAAGGCATCGAATTTGATTATTGTTGTGTGCATGCCGCAATGTCACTAAGGGCTTTAGGGATTGAGACGATCATGGTCAACTCAAATCCCGAAACTGTGAGTACGGATTTTGATATTTCTGACAAGTTATATTTTGAGCCTTTGACAGCAGAACATGTTTTAAATATCAGCCATGTAGAAGATCCCTTGGGTGTGATCGTACAATTTGGGGGTCAAACGCCTTTGAAACTTGCAAAAGCTTTAGAACAAGGCGGCCTAAAAATCTTAGGTACTTCGACCGCTAGCATTGATTTGGCAGAGGATAGGCAAAAGTGTGCAAGATTGGTAAAAAGTTTGTATAAACTCGGACTTGAGCAGCCAGAAGCTGCGATTGCATTGACAAAAAAAGAAGCGCTTACGAAAGCCAAAAAATTGGGTTATCCGGTTTTAGTTCGTCCTTCTTATGTGTTGGGTGGCAGGGCTATGAAGATTGTTCACAGTGATGAGATGCTTGAGCAGTGGGTGGATCAAGCCTTGCATGTTAGTGAAGATCACCCCGTTTTGATTGATCGTTTTTTAGATCGCGCAACCGAAGTGGATGTTGATGCCATTAGTGACGGGAAAGAAACACTTATTGCAGGATTGATGGAGCATATCGAAGAAGCTGGTATTCATTCTGGTGATAGTGCGTGCAGTTTGCCTGTTTTTACTTTGTCGTCTCATATTTGTGATCGCATTAGAGAGTATACGCGGGAGCTTTCAAAGAAATTGAATGTAATAGGTCTTATGAATGTTCAGTTTGCAATTCAAGGAGATCGGATTTTTTTGCTCGAAGTCAACCCGCGGGCGTCTCGTACAGTTCCTTTTATAAGTAAGTCTGTTGGTAAGCCTTTGGCAAAACTTGCAGTAGCTGTGATGATGGGAAATACTTTACATGATTTAGGGTTGCGAAAGGATTTAGATCAGGGACTTAGTGTTTATAATGTTAAAGTTCCAGTATTTCCGTTTCATAAATTTCCTGGGGTAGATGTGCTTTTGGGTCCTGAGATGAAATCTACAGGCGAAGTTATGGGAAGAGGCAGGACATTCGCTAGCGCTTATGCAAAAGCTCTGATAGCAGCTGGGATGAGTTTACCAATAAGTGGTGATGTGTTTTTATCTATTAGAGATGAAGATAAGTTAGATGTTTTGCCTATTGTTCGCGGATTAGTGGAGCTTGGATTTCAAATTTGGGCTACGCAGGGAACTGCTCAGTTTTTAAAAGATCATGCATTAGCAGTTATGCCAATTAACAAGGTGAGGCAGGGTTCTCCACACTGTGTAGATGCAATTTTAGAAGGCAGGTTTGGATTGGTGATCAATACTACGTCTGATGCTATGGCCATTAAGGATAGTTTTTCTATTCGTAGAGCAGCGCTCGAAAAGAAGGTGCCATATAGCACAGTCGTTGCTTCTGCTAAGGCAATGTTAGAGGCAATCCGCGAGATTAAGAGGGGACCGCTAGAGGTGTTTCCGCTGTAAAAGTCTGGTTTTATTAGAATGCAAAATTGTTCCAACTTTGTATTTGTTGCCAAATCATTTAGTGTAGAAAAAGAAAAACAACAAACAGTGGAGGGCAATCCAGGAGAATGGATAAATGTGTCTCCTGAGATATCACCAGCTGAGCCAACAATAAGTGACTGGATAAAATCAGATTCCCCTGACATAAATGGAAAGAAGGAGTAGGTCTGAGTTGAATCAAAACGCATCACTGACCCATTACCTCCAAACACCATGGGGTTTATCAAAATAAAGGAATACACTGATAAAAAATGCACAAAATGCGGAAATCCAATGTTAGTAAAAAGCGGAAAATTTGGAAAATTCCTGGCATGTGGTGACTACTCCAAGTGCAAATCTACAGCTCCTATGACATTGGGGATCGCTTGTCCTACTTGCAAGGTTGGGGAACTTGCACAAAGGCAATCTCGTTTTAGAAAAATTTTTTAC
>JACRAO010000121.1 GCA_016213345.1 Bdellovibrio sp.
AAACAAAGTAATTTTTTCTATAGGTACGGCAGCTAGCATTTTAATATGATAAGGATCGATTGGATCTGTTGATTGTGTAGAGAGTACGTCTACGTTTTTAATTAAAAATAATGCAGAATGTGAAATTTTATAGAAACTAATTATAAAAAATAAGCAAAGCATAAAACACGTAAGTAAAATCAAGTACTTTTTAATCTTATGCTTAACTAAAGCCATCTTAAGTACTATTGTAACACATTATATTATAGAAATTTCTCAAAAACCCTGTTAGCGTATTATGCATGTGCATAACGAAACTGTTTAGCTCGTTTTTGGTGTTACTATTTTTTGGTTGTTCGCAACCTGTGATTAAAAAAGAATCTAGTAACGCGCCACAAAAACTGCCTTTGGTGGGCTCTTTACAGGTTTATAAATATAAATTTAGCAACGGACTCAAACTTTTAGTGCTAGAAGATCATTCATCACCAACGTTTGCATATCAGACTTGGTACGGTGTTGGTTCTCGTGACGAAGTAAAAGGACATACAGGTTTGGCGCATCTTTTTGAACACATGATGTTTAAAGGGACTAAAAATCACAAGGAAGGGGAGTTTTTTAAACTCATGAAAGCCGTTGGTTCAGAAGGCGAAAATGCCTTTACTAGCAAAGATTATACTGCATACGTGCAAGAACTCCCAAAAGAACATTTAGAATTTATAGCTCAACTTGAATCAGATAGAATGCAAAACTTAATAGTAGATGATGCAGCTTTTACAACTGAAAGAGAAGTCGTTCAAAATGAAAGACGATTTAGTTATGAAAACAATCCAGATGGTTTAATGTACCAGGAAATTTTTGGTTTAGCTTTTACTGAGCACTCCTACCATTGGCCAACAATTGGTTATGAAGAAGATTTATCCCGTATGGCCGCAACAGAAGCAAGTCAGTTTTATAAAAATTTTTACGCTCCAAATAAAGCAACCATAATTGTTACTGGAGATATCAAACATGATGAAGTTTATAATATTATAAAAAAACATTATGAAAAAATTCAAACTAGTGAAACTTTAAATATACAACAAGCCAGAGAATCCACGCAGACTACTCCACGAAGAAAAATAGTAAAATTTAATATACAAATTGAAAAGCTATATATGGGTTATCCTGTCCCAGAAATTTTACACGAAGATATTCCTGCTCTTCAGGTTTTAGGTGAGATTTTGGCTGGCGGTAAAAGTAGTAGGCTATACCGGGCATTGGTAAATACTGGCGTTTCTAGCGATTTGGAATCCGGCGTTCTTGAAAACACAGAACCTTCATTATTCTTGATTACAACTAATTTACAAAAAAACAAAAAAGCCGCCTTTGCTGAAAGCATTATATTGCGTGAAATTCAGCGTTTAATTCAAGAACCTATTGCACAAAAGGAACATGAAAAAGTGCAAAATAGGATGAGTTTTGCTTTTTATGAGGGACTGAGCCATAATTCTTCACTCGCAAGATTTCTAGGAAAATACGAGGTTATTTCTGGAAATTTTGAAGAAGGAGTAAAATTGTTTCAAAAAAGTCTTGTAGTCAATGCAGAGGATATAAAAAAAGCTGCCAAAAAATATCTTATCCCCGATCATCGTTCGGTAATCATTGGAGTTATGAAATGAGAGAAATAATTTTAACATGGTTTATTTCCTTGTGTTTTATAAAATCTGTTTTCGCTTTAGATGTAAATTTTGAAAAAGATTCAAAACTACCATTGGTTTATTTAAATGTTGTCATCAAAACAGGAGCTGTCGATGATCCTAGAGGAAAATCAGGGCTCACTTATTTTTTAGGACAGATGCTCTTACGCGGTACAAAATCTGAATCTAAGGAACAAATTGATTTGGCGTTAGATCAAATGGGAGCTGTTTTAGAAGTTGAAACTCGCGCAGAAGCATTAATTTTAAGAGGTTCGGTTTTGAGTTCAAAATTGTCAGAGTTTTTGAAATTATTGAAATCAATTCTCACTCAACCAACATTTCATGAAAGAGAGATTAAAAAACTGAAATCCGAAGTAATTTCAAAAATTCTAGAAGAATTAAGTAGTGATAGAACTCTTGTTTTAAGAAGAGCTACAAAATTTTTATTTCAAGACCACCCCTATGGGAAACCTATTCTGGGAATTACTAAAGAAGTCGAAACATTTTCTACTGAAGACATATTTAGCCATTATAATAAACATATAAATCATGGAAAAATGTCAATTATTGGAGCAGGTGATACAGATTTATCTATTATCGACACGTGGGCGAAGGGATTTCGAAACTCAATAAAAGAATCTGGAAATTCGTTTTTAGTGTTTAAACCTAAAGATATTGTTACTAAAAAATTTTATTTCATCGATAAACCGGATCGCACACAAACTCAAATATATGGAGGGCAAATCGGAATACTGATGACTGATAAAAATTATTTTCCGCTTTATTTGGCAAATTATGCTTTTGGTGGACCTTCGTTTACCACTAAGATGATGGAAGAAATAAGAGTGAAACGTGGTTGGAGCTACGGCGCTAACAGTTTTTTCAGGATGGGGAAACAACCGCGTTCATGGCAATTCAATTTATATCCCAAAATCAAAGACGCCCCTGATGCACTAGTTTATACGTTAAATATGATTAAAGATTTTAGAGAAAAAGGATTAACTCCAGAAGAATTTGAACGCACACAAAAAAGTATTATTAACAATTCTGGTTTTATGTTTAATACGCCACAAAAGAGGGTAGAAAACTTGCTATTAGAAAAAACACTAGATTTACCCTCTGGTTTTATGACGAGATATCGTGAAGAAGTTTCTAAACTAACTCTAAACCAGGTAAATCAAGCTATCAAAAATTTTTTAAAACCAGATCAGTTAGTAGTAACCGTTTTGGGGACTGCTAAAGATTTGAAAGAACCAATTGTCAAAGCTTTAGGTATTTCTGAAAACGAAATGCAAGTGATTCCGTACACGCAGGAATAAGTAAACTGCTTCCTGTTTACAGTTACTGTTACTGTCACAGTTACGGTAACTGTGACAGTAACAGTTTTGTAATTATCTATAACCTGTTACATGAAAAACTCCACGGCAGCCATTATTTACCCAAATTGAATTATCTCGTGTGCCCCATGTAGAATTCTGTATACATGGTTTTTTTGATTGTTGTGAAATAAGATATGAGTCAACAATCCACCTTAATCCTGTGTCGCATACAGCATAATTGAAATCAACGCTGGCGCAATTGATGTTCACTTGACTGTAGTAACCCCCGCTGCCATAGCCATAGACTCTAAAAATGCCACGGCATCCGCCGCTAACCCAAATGGACCTATCATTATGACCCCAGGTTTGACCTTCAACACAGGCAGTATTTGAAAGCTGTACTTCTAGATAAACATAATTAATATACATACCCGTATCGCATTGACTATAATTGAAGTCTACACTTTGGCAGGTAATAGAAACACTTTGCCCGTGATCTGCAAAAGCAGAAACACTGAGTAGTGCTCCAGTAATAAGTGTTAATAATGTTATTTTTTTCATGAAACTATCCCCCTTATTTATTAAAAACTGGTTTCAAAAGCCCCTATTGGTTTGAAATCAGCCCTTAATTTATGATTATGTTATATAACCACAGCAAATTGAGTGCCAAACTTTGATACAGAGAGCAATTGTATACTTGCTCTATTTTAGTAATAAAAAAAACCTAATAATAATCACACACATAACGCACAGCAAATATTTAAATATTATTTTTGCAGCGGATTATTTTCTAGTTTTTGTTAAGTTTTTGGCAGTGTCAAAATGGTAATTTCAAAGCCATTTTAACTCCAGCTTAGCATATTTATCTCTAGAGCACATGTAAAACTTTGCGAATAGTTTTGACCATCAAATTAGGTGTTTCACTGCTTAGTATTTTTATTTTTGCTTCGTTTAAGTGTTCTCTTTCTAATATATGATTAACAACTGTTTTAGCCACTACGGCTACTTTCTCCATAAAAATTGCTTTATGATTAAGTGAAACATAATCTCCCAAAATAAAAAAATTATCTAATGAATTAAAAATAGGTGGTCTAGTTTTTTCAGACCCAACTGTAACAGAAGAGAAATTGTCAATTCTATGTACTCTAAAATCTAAAAATGGAGGAAGTTCTGGCATAATTGAACGCAAATCCTTGTCCACCGCGCTTGCCACTTCATGATCCGTAAGCGCATTGGTTATTTCGCCTGGACTAATTTGAATTTCCAAAATATCAGCATTAAAATTTTTATAGCTATTTGGTTTTAAATAAGTAAGATTCATTGTTGTTTTTAGATAAGGGAAACCTGTAAAAAAAATTGATTCTCTTTCCTCAAAATGTTTGTACCAAGTATTTCCTGAATACCAAATAAAAGCAGTTGTCACTCTGCCCACCGGAAGTTCTCTAATACGCGCAAATTCGTCAAATTGTGTAAATGGTTCTTGTATTAAGATTCTTTTAGCATTCAGTGGATCAACTGCGAATAAATAATAATCTGAACTAAATTCTTCTTCGGGGACCACTGGATTTACAAAATCATTGCCCATATAACCACAGCGTTGACATTTTTTTGGGTTATAAAAATGCATCTCACCACAAATAGGACAAATATAAACCTTGCCATTTAAAGATCCGGTTTTTACTCCAGTTATATGTTTATTTTTTTCAAAAAACTGTATGACTTCTGTATTAAAATAAAATTTTCCACCCTTGGAGTATATGTATTGAACTAAAGGTTGTATAACAGTATCCTCTGTCGAATCTTGAAAGAATTGAAAATTTGCTAAGTCTGCTCTCTGGCCTAACGTTGAGTCAATAAAACGATGCCAAGCAAGTGCGGAACTGGTGTCTCCAGTTTTGAAATTTGACATCTCTAAAATAGGATCAATAAAAGCAGAAACAAAGGCATTAGAGAATCCAATTTTTTCAGCCCAGTTTTTTGTTGAAATGGAATCTAAATATTTTACTTCTGAAGCATTTTCTGAGTCAAAAGAAATAAAACGGAGAAACTGCTGAAGATCGTATGAAATATTTTTATTAGTTTTATTTATTTTTTTTAAATCCTTCATTATTTCTAATGCATGAAACGGCGGTGGTAGATTTGACACATGGCGATCGTCTAGAGTACCGTCTGTGTAGACAAGCTGCAAAAGCCCATATGGTGAATTAGTGATTTTTTTTCTGATTCTTAAGTTTTTACGATACAAAAATTCTCTAAAATTTCTATAAAACCAACAAACCGCATGTGTGCCATGCTCTAATGGATGTCCATTCCATGATGGTTCTTGACTTGGCTTTCCAAAGTTTTTATCTCTCCAACTTATGAGTTTGCCTCCGGCGCGTGGAGATTTTTCTAATATTGTGACATCAAATCCACGGTCTAGCAATTCACATGCTGAGATGAGACCCGAAAGACCGGCTCCAATAATTAGTACTTTCTTCCCGTTTTTTGGTAGTTCGATATGATTTTCGGGGATGTTTGGATATTCGTTTTTATAACGTGACTGAAAGTTTTGAGTAGATGCTAAAAATCTGCTTGCCCCATGTGCTTGTGTTGCCAGAAAAACAGATCCTAATCCTTGGAGTAACTCTCTTCTTGAGAGTGTGAATTTCCATTTGTTCATAGTTATTTATTAATTTAATTCTGGTTCAAATAAAATTCCTTCGCAATCTGGAGCATATATATACTGTATTGCGTGTTGGCTCCAGTCTAGATTTTTAAAACATAATGATTTTTCATGATCACCAAAAGTGAGTTTTGTTTTTTTTGGAAAATATATTTTTTTTTGGTTTAAAGGATTAATAAGAAAACTAGCATGTGCTAGTTTTTCTTGTAAAATAGAATATGTATTAAATTTATAAATTTTGTGTGTTAGATTTTTATTTTTTTTAATAGAAATTTTTTCACCTTCAAGTGAGCAGATTAGTTTTTGATTGTTTCTGTCATAAACGTTACAAATTCGTGTTGTCAAAGTGTCTTCAAACTGAATATTTGTAATGTATTTGGGGAAATTAAAATAATCCACCCCACCCCAATATGCTATTTCGGTAGTGACAGGCATTTGTAAGACATAACCGTGATGAGATTCGATAAAAATGTTTTTTATAATTTCAAACGCAGATAAAAAATTTGTCTTTGTTGGATTTAAGGCTAGAGCGATCGAAAACTCATTGTATGGCCCAATATCTGTTTCTTTGTATTCAAAACAATAAATTCCAATTATAGCTCTTTGTTTTGCGAAGGGTGCAAGTGTGAGTGGTATTAAGTTAAGCGTTTTAGGTAAAAGATGTATCACTTTATCCAAATTAACAGTAAACACAGCACCCATCATATTTAAGGACTTATAAAACAGAGGTGATTTAGCTGTGTGGTTACGAATATAGATTTTTTTTTGTTTGTATGGAGCAAAAAATTCCATTCTAATAAAAAGTGTAACCTCATTAAAAGCTATTGTCTAGAGCGACTAGGTCTATTTTTTTACTATAAAATTAATAATTTTATCTTTCACAAAAATAACTTTTTGTATTTCTTTTCCATTTAACTGATTAATAATTGTTGGTATTGCTTTGGCTAGTTTCTCTATCGTTTTCTGATCGGTTTCTCTTTCTACAGCAATGATTCCCCTGGTTTTTCCCATAACCTGTATAACTATTGTAATTTTTTCTTCTTTGGCAAGTTCTGGATCGTAAGCTGGCCAAGACTTAAAACTTAGACTTGTTTTTTCGTCTAAAAGAGCCCAAAGCTCTTCTGCGAGATGCGGTGCGAAAGGATTTAAAAGTTGCACGAATGGCTTTAAACACAGTTTTGGTTTTTTACTCAAAACAGTCATATGGTTAATGAAAATCATCATTTGACTAATAGCCGTGTTGAAACGACAATTTTCAATATCTTCAGTGACTTTTTTAATAGTTTGATGAAATATTTTTAAAGTTTCTAACGAAGGATTATCTTCGGAAATATTTTTACTAAGTTTTAGATCATTATCTTCTTCATCTACAAAAACTCGCCACACCCGGTGTAAAAAACGGTATACACCTTCGATTGCAGTAGTGGACCATGGCTTGTCTTTATCTAACGGACCCATGAACATTTCATACAGTCTTAAGGTATCTGCACCATGTTTTTTCACTACTTCGTCTGGATTAATGACGTTGCCACGTGATTTAGACATTTTTTCGCCATCCTCACCCAAAATCATTCCTTGATGTGTGAGTTTTTTAAACGGCTCGTCACAGCTTACCATCCCTAAATCATAGAAGACTTTTGTCCAAAACCTGGCATAAAGGAGATGCCCAACAGCGTGTTCTGCTCCGCCTAAGTAAAAATCAACTGGCA